>JBEEGB010000113.1:0-8418 GCA_041166585.1 Acidimicrobiaceae bacterium | reverse complement strand
GCTCGGGGCTCTAGGAGGCCTTGCCCACCAAGCCGAGGGCCGCGTCGACGCGCAGCTCGGCAGCTTCGTCCTCGACGCCCCACGACACCGCGAGCTCGGAGATCATGATGTGACGGGCGTTCGCGTACATCAGCTTCTCGGCGGTGGACAGCGACGCGTTCTGCTGGCGCAGCGCGAGGTTGCGCACCACCTCGGCGCACTCGTAGATGTCACCGGACTTCAGCTTCTCCTGGTGGTTCTTGAACCGCCGTGACCAGTTGGACGGCACCCGGACGTCGGTCACGGCCAGCGTCTGGAGGACGTCGGCAGCGTCCTCCTCCGAGATGGCCTCGCGCACGCCGAGGTCTTCGGCGCGGTTCTCGGGCACGGAGACCTTCATGCCGCCTGACGTGCCCCACCCGCGCTGCGGGACGGACAGGACCAGGTAGGTGAGGGACTCACCGTCGACGTCGCGCTTCTCGCGACCCACGACCTCTGCGATGCCGTGAGAGGGATAGACGACCTTGCTGCCGACCTCGAAGACCACCAGAAACCTCCGAAGCTGAGGTGGAAGGGTCGTACAGTCTGCCCGATCAGAGGCGATTCTCCACAGTCGGGCCCAGATCCGCGCCTCGCAGGGCGCACCATCCTCGTCGTCGGGGCGGGCACACAGCCGTCCCGCGAAGAGGATCCTCCCATCGGCAACGGCCGCGCCATCGCCCTTCTGGCGGCCCGGGAGGGCGCCACGGTCGTCTGTGCCGACCTCAACGAGGAGGCCGCAGCGGCGACTGCGGCGCTGATCGAGGGCGAGGGAGGAAAGGCTTCCGTCGTGGTCGGCGACGTCGCCTCCGAAGATGACTGCCGCTCGATGGTCGCCGCCTCTGAAGGCCTCGACGGGGTCGTGCTCAACGTCGGCATCGGCCGCGGCGGCGGCATGGCCGGGACCAGCCTCGACGATTGGGAGACGACGTTCGCCGTCAACCTCCGGGGCCACTTCCTCCTGGCTCGCGAGGCCCTGCCCGTGCTCGGCGAGGGAGCGGCCCTGGTGTTCGTCAGCTCGGTGGCTGGTCTCAAGCCGGGGAGCCGGCTCCCGGCGTACGACGCCTCCAAGGCCGGCGTGATCGGCCTGTGCCGCCACGTCGCGCTCGAGGGGGCGCGCCGGGGGGTCAGAGCCAACGTCGTCGCTCCCGGCCTCATCGACACGCCGCTCGGCCGCTGGGCCTCACGCGGGCGTCCCTCTCGTGCGCGCACCCCGGTGCCGCTCGGGCGTCAGGGCACGGGCTGGGAGGTCGCCGCTGCGACGGTGTTCCTCCTCTCCGATGACGCCAGCTACATCACCGGCCAGACGCTCGCGGTCGACGGTGGGCTGACGCTGCTCTAGCCGGCGGGGTTCGGGACAGGACCCGCCGTGGTGCACAGGACAGCGTCGACGCTCGGGTTCAGCGGCGCCGGCAACGCGGGCGGCACCGCGAACGCCGGTGACGAACCCAGGTCGACGGAGTCGAGCAGGTCGTCGGCCGCGCCGTCTCGATCGGTGAGCGCGGGCAGGTTGAACTTCGTCTCCAGCAGCTTGAGGATCGACGTGTGGTCGTGGACCACGTGCGACACGTAGTCCTTGCGGGCGAACGGCGACACGATCACCGCCGGCACCCGGAACCCGTAGATGTCATAGCCACCGGGCGCGTCGTGGGGGCCGAGGCGAGGTGGCACCGCGTCGGGGGGCACGGCCGCCGGTGGTGCGACGTGGTCGTAGTAGCCGCCGTGCTCGTCGTAGGTCCACACGAGGAGCGTCTTCGCCCACCCGGGTCCCTTCATCGCGGCGTCGACGACCTTGGCCACGAAGGACTCGCCGGTGGAGATGTCGTCGCTGTTCTCCTCGGACGCGTGGTCGAAGTTCGGTTCGACGAGGCTGAACGCCGGCAGCGTCCCGGCCGCGGCGTCGACGAAGTACTGCGAGATGTTGGCGAGCTTGTCGGTGTTCGCCTGGAGCACCGGGAGGAACAGCCCGATCGACGGGAGGTCGGTGAAGTAATTGCGCCACGGGATGCTGTGCTTGTTCAGCAGCTCCATGATCGTCCCGTTGGGGGGCTGGAACTGCGTGAGCGTCGACGTGTTCGTGTCGATGTTGCCCTGCGCGGTGGCCGCCAACAGGAACCGGCGGTTCGGGTAGGTCTGGCCCATGCACGAACCGAACCAGCGGTCGCACACGGGGAACGTCGAGGCCAGCCCGTGGTAGAAGGGCAGATCTGCCGAGGTCCAGTAGCCCATGGCCACGGGCCCGCTGTCGCTGCGGACGAAGCCGTCCATCGCCCCGTTGTTCCACTGCGCGTGGGTGGCGTTCCACGCCTGGCTCGGCTTGCGAGGCAGCTGGCAGGTGTTGGCCATGTGGTATGCGGTGAGGGCGGCGCCGCTCGCGTCGAGGCAGGCGTTCGTCGGCTTGCCGTCGGGCCCGATGGTGAAGCCGTCGCCCCGTCCGAGCACACCGAGGTAGTTGTCGTAGGAGTGGTTCTCCATCATCACGACGATGACGTGTTCGATCTGCGGGAGCGTGTCGGTGCCCTCGGCCCGGGATGGGTCGGGACGCTGCCCTGCCTTGAGCGGCACGGCGGGCGCGGTCGTCGTCGTGGCGGACCCTGACGACGCAGGCGAGCCCGACGACGCGCTCGGTCGCGACGAGTCGGAGCACGCGGCCATCGCCCAGCCCGCGGTGGCCGTCGCGCCGATGAGGAAGCTGCGCCGGGAGAGTGCCACGGCGCAGGTCTACAACACGGACGTTCTACGTTGGTTGCATGACGGTGTTGCAGCGCAACACGAGCGACTGGACGATCTTGCTGGTCGGTGGTCGCTCTCTGCTCCTCCAGGTCGCGCATCCTGTCGTCGCGGCGGGTGTCACCCAGCACTCTGACTTCAAGCGCGATCCGTGGAAGCGGTTGTTCGGCACGCTCGAGCTCGTCGTTGGTGGCGGTGTCTTCGGCTGGCCCGACGCCCCGGCCGCCGCAGGTGCCCGCATCCGAGCGATGCACAGGAACATCTCTGGCGTCGATGCCGACGGCAACCGCTACCACGCGCTCGACCCGGACGCGTACAGCTGGGTGCATGCAACGCTGATCGATGGCGGGCTTGTGCATGCCAAGTGGTTCGGCCGGTCGATGCGGGGCGCGCAGCTCGACCGCTACTACGAGGAGATGCTCGAGCTGGGCCGCAACCTCGGTCTTCGCGACCACCAGATGCAGCCCGACTGGGCCAGCTTCCGCGCCTACTTCGACGACATGGTCCACACCCGGCTCGAGCGCACCGGGGCGGTCGACGACGTGCTGACCACGCTGGCGGCGCCACCCCAGCTGCCGCGGCTGAGGGTCCCCGAGCCGCTGTGGCGCCACGGCGCTGCTCCCGTCGCCGGGCATCTCGCAACGTTGAGCACGGTCGGACTGCTGCCGTCCGCGCTCCGCCGACGATGGGGTCTCCCGTGGACATCGACGCAGCAGCGCGAGCTGCGGGCGGCCGCCGCGATCGTCCGTGGCGTCAACCCACGCCTCCCCGCGCGGCTGCGGATGCACCCGTGGGCTCGACACCAGCCAGACTGACGGTCGTGGAGATCCCTGAGCTGATCGACTCGCTCCAGCGCGAGGGCGACCTGCTTGCCGCCGCCGCTGCGGCGAGTGGTGCCGACGCCGCCATCCCTCCCTGTCCGGGCTGGACGATGCGCGACCTCGTCCTGCACGTCGGTGGCGTGCACCGATGGGCGACCGCGTTCGTCGCAGGTGCCCACGCGGATCCGGCCGCCGTGGACTTCGATGCCGCGGTCGGTCCATCCCCGGCCGAGGCACACCTCGTCGACTGGTTCCGCGAGGGGCACGCAGGGCTCGTGAGCACGCTGCGGGCCGCGGACCCGAAGATGCAGTGCTGGACGTTCCTTCCGGCGCCTTCGCCCCTGGCGTTCTGGGCGCGGCGCCAAGCGCATGAGACCGGGATCCACCGTGTCGACGCCGAGAGCGCGTCGGGGCCCGTCACCACGTTCGCGCCGGACGTCGCGGTCGATGGCCTGAACGAGCTGCTCCTGCGGTTCGCCAGCCGTCCGAAGGCTCGTCCTGTCGAGGAGCCGCGCATCCTTCACGTGCACGCGAGCGACGCTGCTGAGGACTGGTTCATCACGGTCGGCCCTGAGCAGATCGACGTGTCGTCAGATGGTGCCGACGCACACTGCACGATCGACGCCACCGCCTCTGAGCTGTTCGTCCTGCTGTGGAACCGGCGCGGGCCAGACGGCTTGGATGTGAGCGGCGACGCCGGGATCCTCGACCTCTGGCGCGACTCGGTGCGCATACGGTGGAGCTAGTGCCAAGCAGACCGACCACACCCCGCATCCCGCCGCTGCCCGCGGAGGAACAGGATGACAACGCCCGCGAGATGCTGACGGCAGTCGCGCTGCCGGCGGCGAACATCTTCGCGACGTTCGTGCGCCACCCTGGTCTCTTCCGCAAGTGGATGCCGTTCGGCGGCAAGCTCCTCAGCGGCAAGATCCCGGCGCGCGAGCGAGAGCTGCTGATCCTCCGCACGGGCTGGAACTGCCGGAGCGAGTACGAGTGGGGCCAGCACGTCGTGCTCGGGCGCGCCGCGGGCCTGACCGACGACGAGATCACGCGGGTCAAGGCTGGGCCCGACGGAGCGGGCTGGGACCCCTTCGACGCCACGTTGCTCCGTGCGGCCGACGAGCTGCATGGCGATGCGTGCGTGAGCGACGCCACGTGGGCGGCCCTCGCCGATCGCTACGACGAGCGGCAGCTCATCGAGCTGCCGATGCTCGTCGGCCAGTACCACCTCGTGGCCTTCACGCTGAACAGCCTCGGCGTCCAGCGCGAGGAAGGGGTCCCCGGGTTCGACTGAGTGCGGGGCGCAGCCCCACGGGAAGCACGGCTGACGCCTGCGGTACGGTCGCGCCAGCGGACTACAAGGGGAGGGACGCCATGGACAGCGTCACGCTGCTGCAACGAGTGGTCGACCAGACGGGCCAGGTCGTCGATGGGATCGCGCCCGAGGACCTGAGCAAGCCGACGCTGTGCACGGATTGGACCGTGCGTGACCTCATCAACCACATCACGGGCGGGTCGACGATGTTCGCCGTCTCCGCTGAGACCGGCGACGTGTCCGATGAGATGATCGGTCAGCTCCTCGGTGGCGACAACCTCGGTGACGACTACAAGGGCGCGTTCAAGACCGCGACGGCGCGTGCGATGGCCGCCTTCGACCAGCCCGGCGTCCTCGAGAAGGTGGTGAAGCTGCCGTTCGGCGAGATGCCGGCCGGCATCGCGCTCAACATCGCCATCTTCGACGTGGCGACGCACGCCTGCGATCTCGCGAAGGCGACCGGCCAGACGATCAAAGACGACGAGCTGATGGAGCAGGCACTCGCCATCGGCACGCAGATGATCGGCCCGGAGATGCGCACCCCCGGGATGTTCGACCAGGCGCAACCGATTGACACCGCGGCATCGGCCAGCGACCGGCTGCTCGCGTTTGCCGGGCGCCAGCTTTGAAGGTCGAGATCGACCCGGCCGAGGCCGGGTTCGACGAGGGCCGGCTCGCTCGGATCGACGCGCACTTCGCTCGGTACGTCGACGACGGCCGGCTGCCGGGCTGGCTGCTGCTCGTGAGCCGGGGCGGGCAGGTCGTGCACCTGAGCACCTACGGGCAGCGCGACAAGGAAGCGGCCCTGCCCGTCGAGCTCGACACGGTGTTCCGCATGTACTCGATGACCAAGCCGGTCACGTCGGTGGCGGCGATGATGCTGTACGAGGAGGGAGCCTTCGAGCTGAAGGATCCTGTTGCTCGCTTCATCCCGGCCTTCGCGGACATGCGCGTGTTCAAGGGCGGCTCCGCGCTGGCGCCGGTGACGGTGCCCGCGACCGAGCCGATGCGCATCTGGCACCTGCTCACCCACACGGCAGGGCTCACCTACGGGTTCCACCACGCGCACCCGGTCGACGCCATCTACCGCGCCGCCGGCTTCGAGTGGGGATCACCTCCCGGCGCCGACCTGGCTGAGTGCTGTGAGCAGTGGGCGCAGCTTCCGTTGCTGTTCGAGCCCGGGAGCGAGTGGAACTACTCGGTGTCGACCGACGTGCTCGGTCGGGTCGTGGAGGTGGCGTCCGGGCAGACGCTCGACCGCTTCTTCGCCGAGCGCATCTTCGAACCGCTGGGCATGACCGACACCGGCTTCTCGGCCAACGACCTCGACCGTCTCGCGGCGCTGTACACGCGCAACCCGGCGACGGGAGAGGCGTTCCGCATCGACATGATGGGCGACGCCGCGAAGAAGTCACCTTCGATGCTCTCGGGCGGCGGTGGGCTGGTGGGTACGGCCGCCGATTACCACCGGTTCACGCAGATGCTGCTGGGGGAAGGTCAGCTCGAGGCCACCCGCCTGCTCAGTCCGCGCACGGTCCGGTACATGACCAGCAACCACCTGCCCGGACGAGCGGACCTCGAAGCGTTCGGGCGTCCCTTGTTCTCCGAGACCACCTTCGATGGCGTCGGCTTCGGGCTCGGCTTCTCGGTCGTCGACGATCCGGTGAAGAACAAGGTGCTGGGGAGCCGCGGCGAATTCGCCTGGGGTGGCGCGGCGAGCACCGCGTTCTGGGTCGACCCCGTCGAGGACGTCACCGCGATGTTCCTGACCCAGCTCCTGCCCTCGAGCACCTATCCGATCCGCACGCAGCTCAAGCAGCTGGTGTACCAGGCGCTGGTCGACTGATCCGGATCACCTCGGTGGTCGGACGCTCCGGGGTGGCTGCCGGGTGGAACCACCGGAGCCAGATCAGCCCGGTGCGGTGCGCCTGGGTCGAGACCCAGTTCGGATGGTCGGGGTGGCGCCCGGCGACGACGATCTCCCAGGAGCCGTCGGGCTCGTAGGCCACCTGCCCGCCGTTGATCGTCACCTGGTCGTAGTCGTAGTTGTAGGTGTGCAGGAACGGGTTCCACAGGCAGAGGTTCCAGAACGCGCACTCCGGCGAACGACCGCGGATGACGAGCGCCTCGTCGGGCTCGAGCTCGAAGCTGCCCATCGCGTAGGCGGCGTCGCCTGCGGCCCAACCGAACGTCGCCTGCGGGACCGGATAGGGCTCCTCGATCTCGTTCGTGGTGGCGAGCACGACGGGCGCGATCGCGGCTTGCTCCTCGACCCACGTGGTGACGGCGCGGAAGCGACGAGCGAGCTCGTCGTCGTCGGGCGCCGCAGTGTCGTCGTCACCGTCGAGGCACTCGATCGTCCACTCGACCCGGCGACCGGTGGCGGGCTCGACGAGGTAGTCGCGGGTGATCGCCGCGACGGCGTCGTCTTCGAGTCGGAGCCACGCGCCCGGGTGCTCGCGGGGCGACAGGATGATCTCGAACGAGCCGTCGTCGCCGACGTCGATCATCCGGTCGTTCACGGTGCCGACGATGCGGGTGGAGTAGTGGCCGTCGTCGGGTCCCCCGTAGACCGTGAGCGAGAAGTAGACGGCGTCGCCCTTGCGGCCGCGCACGCGGTAGGTCTTGGCCGGGTTGATCGGAGCGAACTGGTAGTAGGCGTCGGCGTTGTCGCCGCCCCACTTGCGGTAGGGGCCGACGATGTCGACGAAGCGAGGGCGGTTCGTGTCTCCCCACAGGAACACGTCGGTGCCGACCTGCAGGATCGAGAAGATCCAGCGGTAGCCCTCGAGCAGCGATGGCTCGTCGGTGAGCGCGCGGTCGCCGGTGGTGAACCGTTCGTCGAGCCGGCCGAGGAGATCGATCAGCTCCTTCACGGCCGCCGCCGTCTTGTCTGCTCCTGCCATCGGGCCGCACTGTACGGTTCAGCGCACCTCTTCCCCCCACTGTCATTCCGGCGTTCGTTCGGGGGACATGCGCCCCCCAACGCACGCCGATTGCGAATGGAGGGTTGATGGAAGACCTGGATGTGCAGATCGGCGCGGTCGCGCAGCGTCAACACGGACGCTTCACGCTTGAGGATGTTCGTGCAATCGGTGGCGACATCGACGACGTCAAGCTGCGAGTTCGCAGCGGACGGTGGGTTGCGGAGCACCGAGGCGTGTACCGCGTCGGAGGAGTGCCCCTCACGTGGGAGGGCAGAGCCCTCGCCGGGTGTCTCACCGCAGGCGGCGAAGCGATGCTCTCGCACCTGACGGCGGCCTGCCTGTGGTTCCCCGCGGCGTTCGGGCCGACCGGGATGGTGGACGTGCTCGTGCCGCGGCATCTGCGGCCACGGCGCCGCAGCGGGATCCGATACCACGAATCGAAGGTGTTCGAGCTGGCGTCGCCTACCGTGCGCCGCGGCGTTCCCGTCACTGGCGTTGCACGGACCATCTTCGACGGGTGCGCCTCCGTCCGAGACGACACCGTCGCGCTGGGCGCGCTCGATGAGGCGAGGCGGCTCGGGCTGGTGTGGGGGGCCGCGCTGTGGAC
>JBEEGB010000112.1:0-6304 GCA_041166585.1 Acidimicrobiaceae bacterium | reverse complement strand
GTCCTCCATGATCTCGCCGAGCGTCGCGTACGTGCGCACGGCCTCGATGAGTGCCGGCATGAGGTTGATCTCCGGATCGGCGGCCTGCGCGCGGAGCTGCGCCAGCGCGCGCTCGACCGCGGCGCTGTCGCGGTCGGCCTTCACGGCCTGGAGCCGCTTGATCTGCGTCTGCTCCTGCTCGGCGGTGATCTGGAGGATGTCGAGGCCGTCGTCGTCGCCGCCGTCGGCGAAGCGGTTCACACCGACCACGACGCGGTCCCCGGAGTTCACCGCGCGCTCGAAGCGGTAGGACGAGTCCGCGATCGCACCCTGGATCCACCCGTTGTCGATCGCCGCGTACACGCCATCGAGGATCGACCCGGACCCGAGCTCGTCGAGGTGCGCGAACATCTCCTCGGCCTGGCGCTCGAGCTCGTCGGTGAGCTCCTCGACGTACCACGATCCGCCAAGGGGATCGGCGACGTTGGCAACACCGGTCTCATAGGCGATCACCTGCTGCGTGCGGAGCGCGATGCGCGCCGTGCGCTCGGTCGGCAACGCCAGGGCCTCGTCCATCGAGTTCGTGTGCAACGACTGCGTGCCACCGAGCACGCCGGCGAGCGCCTCGATGGCGGTGCGGGCGATGTTGATCTCGGGCTGCTGTGCGGTGAGCGACACACCCGCGGTCTGGGTGTGGAACCGCAGCTGCAGCGAGCGCTCCGCGGTGGCGCCGTAGCGGTCACGGAGCCACCGCGCCCAGATGCGCCGCGCGGCGCGGTACTTGGCGATCTCCTCGAAGAAGTCGATGTGGGCGTTGAAGAAGAAGCTCAGACGCGGTGCGAACGCGTCGACGTCGAGCCCGGCGCGCAGCGCGAGCTCGACGTAGGCGAAGCCGTCGGCGATCGTGAACGCCAGCTCTTGCGCGGCGGTCGATCCCGCTTCCCTGATGTGGTAGCCGGAGATCGAGATCGGGTGCCACCGCGGCATCTCCGCGGCGCAGAAGGCCACCGTGTCGCGGACGAGGCGCATCGACGGCTGCGGAGGGAACACGAACTCCTTCTGCGCGTGGAACTCCTTCAGGATGTCGTTCTGCAGCGTCCCGCCGAGGCGGGCCCGCTCGATCCCCTTGCCCTCGGCGACCGCGATGTACATCGCGAAGATCACCGCCGCCGGCGAGTTGATCGTCATCGACGTGGTCACGGATCCAAGGTCGATGTCGGCGAACAGGTCTTCCATGTCGGCCAGCGTGTCGATGGCGACGCCGCACTTGCCGACCTCACCCTCCGCCAGCGGGTCGTCCGAGTCGCGGCCCATCAGGGTCGGCAGGTCGAAGGCGGTGGACAGCCCGTCCCCACCCGCCCGCAGGATCTCGAGGAACCGTCCGTTCGTGTCCGTCGCCGTGCCGAACCCCGCGAACATCCGCATGGTCCACAGCTTCGAGCGGTACATCGACGCGTACGGGCCGCGGGAGTACGGCCACTGACCGGGCATCTCGGCGCCGTCGGGCCCATAGACGGGATCGACCTGCACACCGGACATCGTCGAGAAGTCCGCGTCACGGATCGACGACCTGTCGTACTCCTGTTGCCACTCGTCCTTGCTTGCCATGCCTCGAGTATCCCACCGCTAACCTCCCGAAATGGCGCCGGAGAAGCAGACCCCCGACCGCAACCTTGCCCTCGAGCTCGTCCGTGTCACCGAAGCAGCAGCCCTCGCGGCGGCGAGATGGATGGGGCGGGGCGACAAGAACGGTGCCGACGGCGCCGCCGTCGACGCCATGCGCGTCGTGCTGAATTCGCTGCCGATGGACGGAATCGTCGTCATCGGCGAGGGCGAGAAGGACGAAGCGCCGATGCTCTACAACGGCGAGCGCATCGGCGACGGCTCCCCACCCGAGACCGACATCGCCGTCGACCCTGTCGAGGGCACGACGCTCACCTCCTTGGGTCGAGGCAACGCGGTGTCGGTGATCGCGATGAGCGAGCGGGGCACGATGTTCAACCCCGGGCCTTGCGTGTACATGGAGAAGATCGCGGTCGGGCCCGAGGCGGTCGGTGTCGTGGACATCAACGCCTCCGCCACCGAGAACCTGCACGCAGTGGCGAAGGCCAAGGGCGAGTCAGTCCGTGACGTGACGGCGGTGATCCTCGACCGCGACCGCCACGCCGACCTCATCGCTGAGGTGCGGGCCGCGGGCGCGCGCATCCGCCTGATCCAGGACGGCGACGTGATCGGTGCGGTCTCGACGGCATGGCCCGACACCGGAGCGGACATCCTCTTCGGCATCGGTGGCACACCCGAAGGGGTCATCGCCGCCGCCGCGCTCAAGTGCATGGACGGCGAGATCCAGGGGAAGCTCTGGCCCCGCAACGCCGGCGAGCGGGAGGCCGCGCTCGCGGCCGGCTACGACCTCGATCGGGTGCTCAGCACCGACGATCTCGTGCAGGGCGACAACTGCTTCTTCGCCGTCACCGGCATCACCGACGGCGAGGTGCTCAAGGGCGTCCACTACGACAACCGTGGCGCGACCACGCAGTCGCTCGTCATGCGCTCGAAGTCGGGCACCGTGCGCCTCGTGAACGCCCGACACCGCCTCGAGAAGCTGCGCGAGTACGCCGCCATCGAATTCGGCTGAGCCACCGATGGCGGGGCTCGCTCGCGATCAGCGGTAGATGTTGACGGTCTCGTCGAGGCCGATGG
Source organism: Acidimicrobiaceae bacterium (assembly GCA_041166585.1). Classification (GTDB taxonomy): domain Bacteria; phylum Actinomycetota; class Acidimicrobiia; order Acidimicrobiales; family JACDCH01; genus JBEEGB01. Next base: position 3,625 of record JBEEGB010000112.1, on the reverse strand, counting down.
TCGCCGGATCGGCCCGCCCGGTTCCGGCGAGCACGAACGCGAACATCTCCTCGGGCCTGCTGTCGAGGCCCACCGGCACCTGACCGGGCCAATCCTGCATCGCGAGGGTGTCGGCCACGTGGGAGACCGAGGCCCGCAGCCCGGGGCCGTAGACCGACGGCTTGCCGATGGCGGCGCGGATGTCGTCGCCGTGCAGGTACGCGTCGTACCAGAGCGACTCGACGCCGTAGCCGAGCGTGCCGTTGACCCCGGCAGGCCCCGGCCCGTTCCACGCGTCGTCGTCGAAGCTGCCCAGGATGTCGCTGCCCACCTTGGTCACCTGCTCGAGCTCGTCGGCCAGCTCGTCACCCGTGCGGCCGCGGCGCTCGTCAACCGCTCGCTGGGTCACCTCGGGGGTGCCCAACCCCTCCAAGCGGCCCGCGATGATGTCCGCCAGCGTGCCAGCGACATGCGCTGCCGTGTCACCGACGCTCCAGCCCGCACAACGCGTGGGAGCCCGCAGCTCGCCCTCGTCGAGCGATCGGACGAGCTCGCGGAAGCGCGCCAGCTCGTCGGTCAACCCCCGTACGACCTCGGTGCGCGGTAGCGCCATGCTGTCCCCCTTCGAGTCGGCTGCAACTAACATGCAGGCTGCACGCATCCTCGTACGAGGTGGCCTGGTTGGTCAACGGTGAACGTCGTCACACGCGCACGCAGGCCGAACGATCGGCCGCGACGCGCGCCGCGCTGCTGGCCTCCGCCCGGGCCCTGTTCGCGCGGGACGGGTTCGCCGGCGCCGCGCGGGAGGACATCGTCGCGGCCGCGGGCGTGACCCGCGGCGCGATGTACCACCACTTCGCCAGCAAGGAGGACCTGTTCGCCGCCGTCGTGGAGCAGGTCGAGGAGGAGGTCGTCGCCATGGTGGCCACGGCGGCGATGACCGTCGACGATCCGATCGAACAGCTGCGACTCGGTTGCCAGGCCTACCTCGACGCCGCGCTCGATCCGGGCATGCGCCGCATCTGCCTGTTGGACGCGCCCGCCGTGCTCGCGCCCGAGCGGCGGCAGGCCATCAACGATCGCTACGGGCTCGGCCTGGTCCGCGAGGCGCTCGCCCACGCCGCGGCCGACGGACGCATCGCCCCCGCACAGGTCGAACCGCTCGCGCCCATGCTCCTCGCGGCGCTGCTCGCGCTGGCCAGCCACGTCGCCCACCAGCCCGACCCGGCGACCGCTCGCGAATCGGTGCGCGACACCATCGACGCGCTGATCGCCGGCCTCGTCCGTCAGTAGCGCCGCGGCGCAGGGTCGCCGACCTCGAGGATCTCTTCGAGGCGGCGGTCGCGTGGCGAGGGGCAGGTCACGTTGGTGATCTCACCGTCGCGCAGGTGGACGATGCGCTGCGCTCTGCTTGCCAGCCGCATGTCGTGGGTGACGAGCACGATCGTGTGTCCTGCGTCGTTGCTGGCTTCGAGCAGCTCGATGATCGTCTGACCGGCCTTCGTGTCGAGGTTCCCCGTCGGTTCGTCGGCGAGCAGGATCGGTGGGTCCATCACCAGCGCCCGCGCGACCGCAACGCGCTGTTGCTCACCACCGGACAGCTGCCCCGGCAAGCGATCCGCCTTGGCGGCGAGCCCGACGAGATCGAGCAGCCGGGCGACCTGGTCGCGATAGTCCGACGGCCGCTGCCGCGCGAGCACGGCCGGCAACGCGACGTTCTCGGCCACGGAGATCCCTGGCACGAGGTTGAACGCCTGGAACACGAAGCCCACCGTCGTGCTGCGCACCCGCGCCAGCTCCGTGCGGCTGAGGCGAGCCAACGACCGGCCCGACAGCAGCACCTCTCCCGAAGTCGGCTGGTCGAGCGCGCCGATCAGGTTGAGCAGCGTCGACTTCCCCGAACCCGACGGACCGACGACCGCTACTAGCGCACCGCGTTCGATCGTGAGATCGACTCCGCGCAGGGCATCCACGCGCGCTTCGTCCTCCTCGAAGGAGCGATGGACGCCGCGCAGCTCGATCACGTGACGTCCTTGAGCCGGTCCTCGCACGTGTCGAGCCACTTCAGGTCGGCCTCGAGACGCAACATCGCTCCCTCGAGCAGCAGTCCCGTCGCGGGGTGGAGGTTCGCTTCGAGCTGGAGCCGTCCGAGGTCGGCGAGCGCGGACAGGTGCTGCTCGCGCTGACGGTTGATGAGCTCGCGCGAGCCCTCACCGTTCAGCGACCGGACCGCGATCTTCAAGAAGAAGGGATCGCGCAGGCTCACCGGGCCCGTGTCAGGGTGATCAGCCCAGGCCCGCAGCTCGAGCCGCCCGGCGTCGGTGAGGGCGTAGACCTTGCGATCGGGCAACAGGTCCTGCGGAACCACCTGGCACTCGACGAGGCCCTCGCGCTCGAGGCGCGCGAGCACCGTGTACACCTGGCCGATGTTGAGCGGCCACGTGCCGCCGAGGAACTGCTCGAACACCGCCTTGAGCTCGTACCCGTAACGGGGTTCGGCATCGAGCAGGCCGAGGAGCACGAACTTCAACACGCCGGGAGCCTACTTCCTCTTGCATGTCCTACCTAGGTTTGTATATAGATAGCACGGTAGGTAGAGCCGAGCAGGTGATCTGCGATGGGGGGACTGGGGATGGGTGCTCTGGCGATGGGACCACGCCGCAAGCCACTGGAGGCTCCTGGGCACAGCCGGCAGACGGCCATGCTCGAGCTCCAGGGCATCCGGCACAGCTATCAGCTCGGGGGACGGACGCTTCCCGTGCTCCGAGGAGTCGACGTCCGGGTGCAGTCGGGCGAGCTGGTTGCGATCGTCGGACGCAGCGGGTCAGGGAAGTCGACGCTGCTGCACGTGGCGGGTGGTCTGGCCGCACCCGACGAGGGCGAGGTGCGACTGGGTGGCGAGGTGCTCTCCACCATGGGGCCGCGAGGGCGGGCAGTGGCTCGTCGCAAGCGGGTCGGGTTCGTGTTCCAGGCCTTCCACCTGATGCCTGGGCTGACGGTCGCAGAGAACGTCGCCCTGCCCCTGCTGCTCGATGGGGAGCCCCGCAGCCGCGCGATCGGCCGTGCGCTGCCGGTGCTGCGCGACGTCGGCCTCGGCGATCGCGCGCAGCACCTACCGGGCGAGCTCTCCGGTGGCGAGCTGCAGCGGGCTGCCATCGCTCGGGCGCTCGTCGCGGAGCCCGACCTCGTGCTCGCCGACGAGCCAACCGGGAACCTCGACAGCGTGACGGCCGACGAGGTGATGGACATGCTCATCGCGCGCGTGCGCGAGGCGGCGCTGGCGATGGTGCTCGTCACCCACGACCCGCTCATCGCGGCGCGCGCCGATCGGGTGCTCACGATGGTCGACGGGATGATCGCATGAGACGGACCTTCGGGCTGTTGCACCTTCGCCAGCTTCGGCGGCAGCCATTGCGGGCGTTGCTGGCAGTGATCGCCATCGGCGCGGGTGTCACGCTCTCCGTCGCCGTGGTCATCGCTCGATCGAGCCTGGACTACTCGTTCGCGGCGTACAGCGAGGGGCTCGCGGGCGCGGCCCCGCTGCGGGTGTCCAGCAGCTACGACCACGGATCCATCGACACATCGACGCTGGCCGCCGTCGAGCATGCGGACGGCGTGCAAGCGGTCGTGCCGCTCGTGCTCAGCG
>JBEEGB010000111.1:0-3288 GCA_041166585.1 Acidimicrobiaceae bacterium | reverse complement strand
AGCACGTCGGCCGACTCGGCCATGAAGTGCACGCCGCAGAACACGATGAACTCGGCATCGGGTCGCTGTTGGGCCAGCACCGACAGCCGGTACGAGTCGCCGCGGGCATCGGCCCACCGCATCACCTCGTCACGCTGGTAGTGGTGGCCGAGGATGAACGCCCGGTCGCCGAGGGTGGACCGGGCGGTGCCCAGCCACGCTTCGAGCTCGTCAGGCGTGGCCGTGGTGTACCGCTCAGGGAGCGGACCCTGGAGTCGCATCATGTTGGATGTACCCCCGTCTGGGTGGCGCTCCAGTTGGCGGACGGTGCGGACAGCTTGGTCGCCCTGCACGGGGATGTCGTCCCTGGAACGGATCTGTTGCCGGAGACCAAGCCGGCGTTGTCGCGGAGTGTAGTGGTCGTTCGTGGAGAACGCGTCGACGCCCACAATTCTTCCGGCGATCACTGTCCCTGCCCCTGGGGAGGATGGTGGCATGCCGGTTGTCGAGTGCGAACGGGAGACTCGCGTCGCGGAGCTGATGGGGATCATCAACTCGGCAACGGCGGAGCTGACTGCGCTCATCGCGTCGGTGCTCGAGGACGCGTCCTGGCAGGTGTCGGGGATCCGTTCCCCGCAGCATTGGGTGACGTGGCAGTGCGGTGTTTCACCGGGCCGGGCGCATCAGCTCGTGACGATGGCGCGACGCCGGGATGAGCTGCCGGCGTGCACGGAGCTGTTCGACGCCGGGCAACTGAGTGAGGACGCGTTGGCGGCGATCGCCAAGCGGGCCCCGGCCGAACGGGATGCGGAGGTGGCGAACCTGGCCCCTCACCTGTTGCACACCCAGCTCGTACGTGTCCTGGGGTCGTTGCCCAAACCCGAGGCGACACCGGAACCCGAACCAGAGCCAGTGCCGCCGAACCGGGATGTCGGCTTCGGGGCCGATGAGGACCTGTGGCGCCTCGCTGCGTCTCTCGGGTTGGATGAAGGCGCGCTGGTGGAGCTGGCGTTGCGGTCCGCTCGCAACCAGCTCTTCGCCGAACGTCACCCCGACGACGAGAACCCTCGGACCTCGACGGTGACGTGGGCTGATGCGCTGGTGCGCTTGGCCGAGCTCGCGTTGACCAACCTGGGAGGACCTGGTCGACCCGGCGATCGGTTCCAGGTCATCGTCCACCTTGACCCCACCGACCAGACCGCCCGGTTGCACCTCGGCCCGATGTTGCCGGACAGCCTGCGCCGCTACCTGGCCTGCGACGCCGACCTACGAGCCATGTACGAACACAACGGGGTCCTGCACGCCATGACCTCGCGGTTGCGGACCGTGGATGACCGGATGCGGTGCTTCATCGAGCACCGCGACGGCGGGTGCCGGGCCCCCGGCTGCACGCAGAAGCGGTGGTTGCACATCCACCACATCGTGCACTGGGCAGACGGCGGACCCACCGCCAGCCCCAACCTGTGCGCCCTGTGCCCGCACCACCACCGGCTGCACCATCACGGCCACCTCGGCATCACTGGCGACCCGTCCACCCCCACCGGGCTCACCTTCACCGACGAACACGGCCGGGTCATCGCCCCCATCCCACCCATCCCGCCCGACGTGCCCCCCGATCCGCCACCGGTCCCCTACGTGCACCCCACCGGTGAGCACCTCGACTGGCGCTGGATCATGTGGCAAGACCTCCAACGCTGGCGCCACCGCCACGACCCACCCACGCCGAATTGACCCGCAAGGCTGGCCCGTACGATGGACCGGTCATGGTGCAGCGTCCCCCCGCAGGCACGATCCCCGACAGCCCGGGGTCGTACCAGTTCAAAGATCGAGACGGCCGGGTGATCTACGTCGGCAAGGCCAAGTCGCTCAGGCAGCGCCTGTCGAACTACTTCGGCAACCCCGCGCTGCTCCCGCCCCGCACCGCCCAGATGGTGACGACCGCCGAGAGCGTCGAGTGGATCCAGGTCCGCAACGACGTCGAAGCGCTCATGCTCGAGAACACGCTCATCAAGCGGCACCAGCCGCGCTTCAACGTGCGGCTGCGGGACGACAAGAGCTACCCGTTCCTGGCCGTGACGATGGATGACGAGTGGCCTCGGCCGACGGTGATGCGGGGTCGGAAGCGCAAGGGGGTCCGGTACTTCGGGCCCTACGGCCACGCCTACGCCATCCGCGAGACCCTCGACCTCCTCCTGCGCACCTTCCCGGTGCGCACGTGCAGCGACAACAAGTTCAACGCGCACCACCGTCTCGGTCGGCCGTGCCTGCTGTTCCACATCGAGAAGTGCAGCGGCCCGTGCGTCGGGGAGATCGACAAGCCCGCCTACGACGAGCTGGTGAACGAGCTGCTCCAGTTCCTGGACGGCGAGACGGACACGATCCTCAAGCGCCTCGACACCCAGATGCGCGAGGCCGCCGAAGGACTGGACTTCGAGCGGGCGGCCCGGCTGCGTGACCGCCTCACCAGCGTGCGCAAGGCCATCGAGCGCCAGCAGATGGTGGCCGACCGCAACGAGGACCTCGATGTCATCGGCATCGCCGAGGACGACCTCGAGGCTGCCGTGCAGGTCTTCTTCGTGCGCAAGGGACGCGTGGTCGGGCGCAAGGGCTTCGTGCTCGACAAGGCCGAGGACCTGAGCCCGCCCGAGCTCGTGAGCAAGGTGCTCGAAGGGCTCTACTACGACGACCATCCGCTCGGGCCGCCGAAGCAGGTGCTGGTGCCGCTCGAGCCCGACGACCCCGACCTGTACCAGCGGTGGCTGTCGGAGGGGCGCGGTTCGGCCGTGACGATCCGCGTCCCGCAACGCGGAGACAAGCGGACGTTGCAAGACACGGTGACGCGCAACGCGAAGGAGGAGTTCACGCGGCACCGGTTGCGGCGGTCGTCCGATCACAACAGCCGCGCCCGCGCCTTGAACGAGCTGCAGGACCGTCTCGGCCTCCCCGACGCGCCCCTGCGCATCGAGTGCTACGACATGAGCCACATCCAGGGCTCCGACTACGTCGGCTCGATGGTCGTGCTCGAAGACGGCCTGCCGAAGAAGAGCGAGTACCGGCGCTTCAAGATCCGCGAGGTGCCCGGCAACGACGACTTCGCCGCGATGGAAGAGGTGCTCAGGCGGCGGCTCACCGCGTATCTCGTCGACCGCGAGAAGCCGGTGGCCGAGCGCACCGGCAAGTTTTCCTACCCGCCGCAGCTGCTGCTGGTCGACGGCGGCAAGGGCCAGCTCTCGGTGGCGGTGAAGGTGCTGCAAGAGCTCGGCCTCGACGAGGAGATCCCCACCGCGTCGCTGGCGAAGCGGTTCGAGG
>JBEEGB010000110.1:0-2728 GCA_041166585.1 Acidimicrobiaceae bacterium | reverse complement strand
CCGAGCTACCGGCGATCCCCGGTGTTGACGTCGCGGTCCGCTATTGGGCCAACGGCGAAGGCGTCGAGGTCGGCGGCGACTTCTATGACCTGTTCCAAGTCGCGCCCGAACGCTGGGCCGTCGTGATTGGCGACGTGTGCGGCACCGGGCCGACCGCAGCCGCAGTGACCGGCATGGCCCGGCACACCATCGCCACCTCCGCCTGGCACGGCGACGACCACGTCGCGGTCCTGAAGAACCTGAACCGTGCCATGCGCCAGCGCGGCGCCGAGCGCTTCTGCACCGTGCTCTACGGCACCCTTTCCCAGACCGACAGCGGCGCCACGCTCACGTTCGCCTGTGGCGGTCACCCCACCCCCATCGTGGTCAGAGCCGACGGCAGCGCCGCCGCCCACGGCACCTACGGCTCTCTCATCGGTGTCTTCGACGACATCGACCTCACCACGACCACGCTCGACCTGCACCCCGGCGACGCAGTCGTGCTCTACACCGATGGCGCCACCGACGTCGCCCCGCCCCATGGACTCAGCGAACGAGACTTCACGGACCTCGTCCGCCAAGCCTGCCAAGACACGCCCTCGGCGACGCTCATCGCCGACCGAGTGCACCTCGCGCTGTCGTCGATCCTGAGCATCGACGAACGCGACGACGACATCGCGCTCCTGGTCCTCAAGCTGCGCTCGGCGGCCTAGGAACCCCCGTCGAGGATGCGGCGGACCTTGAGCAGCAGATCGTCGGCGGAGAACGGCTTCTCGATGAGGCTCACGCCCGACTCGAGAACGCCTTGGTGGACGATGACGTCGTAGCTGTAGCCGCTCATGAACAGGACCTTCGTTTCCGGGCGCAGCGCGGCAACGTCAACCGAGAGCTCCTTGCCCGAACGACCTGGCATGACGACGTCGGTGAGCAGCAGGTGGATGGGTCCAGGATGCTCAGCGGCGATCGCGAGCGCCGCCGCCGCACTGGGTGCGGCCAAGACGGTGTAGCCGTGCTTCGCGAGCAGCCGCTGCGCGGGATCGCGCACGATCGCCTCGTCCTCCACCAACAGCACGGTTTCACCCTTCTCCGGGAGCCCCGCCTCCGGTTGCGCGGCCCGATGCAACGACCTGGGCTCCGACGTGGAAGGGAGATCGACCCGGATCGTCGTGCCCGAGCCGGGCTCCGAGTCGATGGAGACGTCACCGCCGGCGTGGCGCACGATGCCGTACACCGTCGCCAGACCCAAGCCCGAGCCCTCGCCTTTGGCCTTGGTCGTGAAGAACGGCTCGAAGGCCCGATCGACCACCTCGCTGCTCATGCCGGTGCCGGTGTCCGAGACGGTCAATCGCACATAGGTCCCTGGCTCGATCCCACGCAAGCGGCCGTGACGCTGATCGACGTTCAGCGTCGCCGTCTCGATGTCGAGCTGTCCGCCGCCGGGCATCGCGTCGCGGGCGTTCACCGCCAGGTTCATGACCACCTGGTCGAGCTGGCCTCGGTCAGCCTTGATCAACGGCAGGTCCTCGGCGAACACGGTCTGAAGGTGGTCGACGTTCTCGCCGATCGTGCGGCGCAACATCTCCTCGAGGTCGCCGACCACGACGTTCAGGTCGAGCACCTCAGGCTGCACCACCGTTCGCCGGCTGAAGATCAAGAGCTGGCGAGTCAACGCCGCGGCCCGCCTCGCGACGTGGGTGATCTGCCCGACGTCCTCGACGAGGGTCGTGAACGCCTCGTCGTGCAACCCCCGGCGGTCCATCTCGTCGCGGAGGCTCTCCGACACGAGACCGGCGTAGTTCATGATCCCGGCGAGCAGGTTGTTGAAGTCATGCGCCACGCCGCCAGCCAGCTGGCCGACGCTCTCGAGCCGCTGGGCCTGCTGAAGCTGTCCCTCCAACGACGCGCGCTCCTCATCTCGCTCGACCTTGAGCACGCTCGCCGCCAGCTGGCCCCGCTCTTCGCCGATGCGCTTGCTGTCGGTGATGTCACGCACCGCCGCCAACACGAGCACTCCCGCATCCGTCTCCAACGCCGACAGGGACACCGCGACGGGGAACTCCGTGCCGTCCTTGCGCCGTCCCGCCGGCTCCAGACCGAGCCCCATCGCCCGTTGCGACGGTCCGGCAACGTAGGACGCGCGGTGTTCCGCGTGCACGAACCGCACACGTTCAGGGACGAGCATGTCCAGGTTCTGACCGATCAGGTCGTCGCGCGAGTAGCCGAACAACGCTTCGGTCTGGCGGTTGACGAGACTGATCAAACCTGTGGCGTCAACGACCAAGATCGCATCAGGCGCCGCGTCGAGCAGCTCCTCCGCACGACCTGAAGCTGGTGTCGCCGACTCTTCCGCAGCGCTCATGTGAGCATTGCCTCTCGGTGTTGCCGTTTCAGGCGCTACCGGGGTTCGGAGCAACGCTCCCCGAATCTGCTCGACGTGTGAGCAGGAATTCCGACCCGACCGGGACTTGGTCGCCGGATCAACCGCACGCTACACCCGCGCCCGGGAGGACCGGGTGTGTGGAGCCGTCGCCAGGGGTTGTGTCGTAGTGCTGCAGCGCACGGAGCACCAGGATCCACGCCAGCACCATCACCCCCGAGCTGGTGGCGAACGCCCAACGGACGCCGAACGCTTCGGCGATCACACCGCCGATCGGCGCGCCCACGACCGGGCCGCCGAGACCGAAGATGCGGAACGCGGCAACCACGCGTCCGAGGAGCCGTTCGGGGGTGACGCGCTGGCGCACCGCCC
>JBEEGB010000109.1:0-5544 GCA_041166585.1 Acidimicrobiaceae bacterium | reverse complement strand
GGTGCTCTTCGCGAGCGTGTTCGACAACTGCTCCCGCCACGTGTTCCTTGTCGTCGCCGCGGAAGTCTCGTCCACATCGCGGGCACGTCATCTCGTAGGCCACGCGCTCATCGTAGGGGGCGCTGGCGTCCGTCGAGCCTCTGGAGCCGTCTGGTGATGGCGGCTTCAACACGCCCCCCGCGACCCATCTGCAGGGTTGGGGTCGTAAAGCAGATGTTGAAGACATGACCTTCGGCCCTGCCGCGTTGGCGGTTGACCGGGGCTCAATGGACGGGCACGACTGATCGACCCAAGGAGACGCAGTGATGATGTGGTGGAACGGCAGTGGAGCGTTGGTGTGGCTGATGGTCTTGCCGATGATGGCGATGACGTGGGCGCTGATAGCCCTGGTTGTCATCCCGTGGGTCCGTCATGGGAGTGAGCGGCCTGCGTCCCCTCTCGAGGGGCTCGATCGGCGGTTCGCAGCCGGCGACATCGACGTCGAGGAGTACCGCACCCGCCGGGCCGAGCTCACTCGGCACTCGTGATGAGGAACGTCACTGGCCGCATGGCAACGTTGGGCAGCGCGCGGCAGATGATGGGCAGCGATAGAACAAGCTGATGATGGTCCTCGAGGTCTTCGCCGACGTCTCCTGTCCGTTCGCGCACGCCGGATTGCGCCGCTTCCAGTCGTACCGACAGGAGCTGCACAGGACTGAACCCGTGCTTCGCGTGCGCGCGTGGCCCCTCGAGCTGGTGAACGGCAAGGCGTTGGACGGTCCGTCGTTGACGCCGAAGATCGCGGCTCTACGAGCCGACGTGGCGACGGATCTCTTCGTCGGGTTCGATGAGCACCGCTTCCCGACGACAGCTCTTCCCGCCATGGCCGCCGAAGCAGCGGCCTACCGTCAAGGCGTGCAGATCGGTGAGCGGTTCAGCTTCGCCGTCCGGGACGCCCTGTTCGAGAGTGCTCTCGACGTGTCGGACGCGAACGTGCTGAAGATGCTTCGCGATGACCTCGGAGTACACGAGCCGACGGAGTCCGACCGCACGGCAGTGTGCAACGACCTCGCGGAGGGCAAGCGGCGCAAGGTGGCCGGCTCCCCGCACTTCTTCACCGACGACGGCGAGTTCTACTGTCCTTCGCTCGACATCGAACACGACGATGACGGCTACGACGTGTCCTTCGACGCTGTCGGCTTTCAGCGGTTCGTCGCTGCCGTGTTTGGCTGACGCTGTGCCGTCGCACGCGCGCCGCATGACCGAACAGCACGAGCACGCCACGGGCTTGCGCGGTGTGGTGCGACAGATCTTCCGTCCTCACTCCCATGACGCCGCCGACTCGATCGACACCGCGCTCGAGGCCACCGACCGCGGCATCCGCGCGGTCAAGATCTCCTTCGCCGGGCTGCTCGCCACCTCGGTCATCCAAGTCGTCATCGTTGTCATCACCGGATCCGTCGCGCTGGCGGCAGACACAATCCACAACTTCTCCGACGCGCTCACCGCCATTCCGCTGTTCCTGGCGTTCCGGCTCAGCCGGCGGCCCGCCAACCGTCGCTACACGTACGGTTACAGGCGAGCCGAGGACCTAGCCGGCGTGTTCGTCATCGCCATGATCGCCTTGTCGTCGATCGTCGCCGCCTACGAGGCCATCAACCGGCTCGTGCACCCGCGACCGATCACCGGCGTCGGCGTGCTCTTCATGGCCGGCGTCGTCGGGTTCCTCGGCAACGAGGTCGTCGCCCTGTTCCGCATCCGGGAAGGCACAGCCATCGGCTCTGCCGCACTCGTCGCCGACTGCTACCACGCCCGCACAGACGGCTTCACCTCGCTCGCCGTCGCTGTCGGCGCCATCGCGGTGTGGGCAGGCTTCGACCGCGCCGACCCCATCGTGGGGCTCGGCATCTCCATCGCCATCTTCGCCGTGCTCCGTGGTGCAGCGAAGCAGGTGTACTACCGCCTCATGGACGCGGTGGAACCCGCGCTGGTGGACAAGGTCGAGTCAGCTGCTGCCACCACACCGGGAGTGCTGGGAGTCGGAGCGGCACAGGTCCGCTGGCTTGGGCACCGCCTCGCCGCCGACGTCACCATCCGCGTCGACGGGACGCTCCCGGTCCGCGACGGCCATGGCATCGCCGAGCACGTCCGTCACCACCTGCTCGAAGCCATCGCCCACCTCGACGACGTCAACGTCCACGTCGACCCCGACATCGGTCACGACGACGACGTCGCCGGCCACCGCGACAACCGGCACTGACGCCGGCCCCTCCGTGGGTCAATCGGTGCAAACCCCACCCATTGGCGGTCGCTCACGGTGGCCCGCCATCATGGCCGGGAGACGCGACGAGGGGAGCGGACGTGGAATCGTTCGAGGGACGCTTGGCGGTTGTGACCGGTGGCGGCACGGGGATGGGGCGCGAGCTCGTGCTCCAGCTCGCGGCCGAGGGCTGTTCGGTGGCCACGTGTGACGTGCAGCTCGAGGTCGTGACCGAGACGGTCGAGCGGGCCCGCAAGGAGGCGCCCGAGGGCACGCGGATCACCGCCCACCTCTGCGACGTGTCCGACGAGACGCAGGTCGTCCGCTTCCGCGACGAGGTCGTCGAGGAGCACGAGACGGACCACGTGAACCTGGTCTTCAACAACGCCGGCATCGCCGGTGGTGGCAGCTTCGTCTCCGGCAAGCGCGAGGAGTGGGACCGCACCTTCGGCGTCTGCTGGGGAGGCGTCTACAACTGCTCCCGAGCCTTCGTGCCACTGCTCGTCGCCAGCGACGACGGCTACCTGGTGAACACCAGCAGCGTGAACGGCTTCTGGGCCGCACTCGGCCCCGGCATCGCGCACACCGCCTACAGCTCGGCCAAGTTCGCGGTGAAGGGCTTCAGCGAGTCCCTGCTCGAGGACTTCCGCCTCAACGCGCCGCACGTGAAGGTCGCGGTGGTGATGCCCGGCCACATCGGCACCGACATCGTCGCCAACAGCCGCCTCCTGCAGGGCGAGGACCTTCCCGACCTCAGGGCCACGCTCGAAAAGCGCGGCCTGCTTCCTCCTGACGTCAGCGACGACGACCTGCGCCGGATGATGGCGATGATGGCGGAGACGTTCCGGGACAACGCCCCGTTGAGCGCCGCGCAGGCCGCGACGATCATCCTCGACGGGGTGCGGGCCGGGGAATGGCGGATCCTCGTCGGCGCCGACGCCATCGCGCTCGACGCCGCGGTGCGGGCGAACCCGCTGGCGGTCTACGGCCCCGGCGGCCTCGACTTCGGGACGATCAGCTCAGCCGTCTCCTAGAAATGACCGAGGACGGGGTGCGGGAGGTAGGGCTCCTCCAGTCGCTTCACCTCGTCGTCGCTCAGCTCGAGCGTCTCCGCGGCCAGCGCGTCGATGAGGTGGCCGATCTTGGTGGCGCCAACGATCGGCGCCGTCACACCGGGCTTGCCCAGCACCCACGCCAGCGCCACCTGCGCTGAGGGCACACCGCGCTCCGCGGCCACCTCGGCCACTCGCTCGACGACGTCGAAGTCGGTCGGCTGGTTGTACAGGTAGTCGCCGAACGCGTCGGTCTCCGACCGCGTCGTGCGCCGCTCACCTTCGCGGGTCCGGTTGCCGGCGAGCAGGCCGCGCGCCAGCGGGCTCCACGGGATCACGCCGACGCCCTGGTCGACGCACTGCGGGATCATCTCGCGCTCCTCTTCGCGGTAGACGAGGTTGTAGTGGTTCTGCATCGACACGAACCGGGTCCACCCGTTCTGCTCGGCGACGTGCTGTGCCTTGGCGAACTGCCACGCGTGCATGCTGCTGGCGCCGATGTACCTGGCCTTGCCCGCGCGCACGATGTCGTGCAGCGCCTCCATCGTCTCCTCGATGGGCGTGTGATCGTCCCAACGATGGATCTGGTAGAGGTCGACGTAGTCCATGCCGAGGCGCTGCAGCGAGGCGTCGATCGCGGAGAGTACGTGCTTGCGCGAGAGGCCCTTGCCGTTCTCGCCTGGCGTCATCGGCATGAACACCTTCGATGCGATGACGACCTCATCGCGGTTCAGCAGCTTGCTGACGAGCCGACCGGTCGCCACCTCGCTCGCGCCGCCGGAGTACGTGTCGGCCGTGTCGAAGAACGTGATGCCGCCGTCTACAGCGGCCTTGACGATCGGCTCGGCCGCGGTTTCGTCGAGCACCCAGGGACGCTCGCTGTCGTTGCCGAAGCTCATCATGCCGAGGCACACGCGCGAGACGCGCAACCCCGTCCGTCCCAGGTTCGTGTACCTCATCGCGTGACGGCCTCGGCCGGCGTCTGGCCACCGCGCTCGCTGCGAACGACGGCGAGGAAGCGCTCGACGGCGTGGACGGTGTGGTGAGCGCGCACCGAAGGGAACACGTCGAACGCGTGCTGCGCGAGCGGGAGCTCGCCGTACACGACGGGGCTCGACGACTCCTTGCGCAGCTCGTCCACGAACGTTCGCGCCTGCTCGACGGGCACGAGGGAGTCGTTGGTTCCGTGGAGCACGAAGAACGGCGGTGCATCAGCACGGACGTGGCTGATCGGCGAGGCCTGCTCCCAACGAGCCCGATCGTCGGCCAGTGCCGACTTGAAGACTCGCTTCTCGAGGAAGGGAAGGATGTCGGATCGGCTGGTGCCGTGCCGGTTGGTGAAGTCGTACACCCCGTAGAACGGGACGGCGGCGGCGACGCTGGTGTCGTCGTCTTCGAAGCCTGGCTGGAAGTCCCGATCGCCCGCGGTGAGGGCTGCGAGCGCGCACAGGTGACCACCCGCCGAGCCGCCGGTGATGGCCACGAAGTCGGGATCGCCTCCGTACTCCGCGATGTTGGCCTTCACCCAGCTCAGTGCCCGCTTGACGTCGACGATGTGGTCGGGCCACGTCGCGCGGGGGCTGAGCCGGTAGTTCGCGGCCACGCACACCCACCCCCGCTCCGTCAGGTGGCCCATGAGCGGCTCGGCCTGCCCTTCCTTCTGGCCCATCGTCCACGCGCCGCCGTGCACCTGGAAGAGGACCGGCGCCTTGGCGTCCTTGGACAGATCGGCTCGGTGCCACACATCGAGCTGGTTGCGCCGCCCGAGCTCGCCATACGCGATGTCGCGTGAGGCGCGGTAGCGGCGGCGGGCATTGAAGTCGGGGGCGAGGATGCGCCTCCTCGTAAGGGCGACGTCGGGCTGCGGGTTGAACGGCTCGGTGATGCGGCTGCGATAGCCCTCGCCCAGCTCCTCGACCAGGGCCGCCTCGAGCACCTGGTCGGACTGACGGGCAACGCGAAACAGGTGCGCCAGCCCCGCGGCAGACGCCGCGTTGAGCGCGAGTCCGAGCCCGCCGCGCCAACCTCTCGCGCCCCCGCTCCTCGCAAACAGCGCCGCCATCGCAGCTTGCGCCCCACCGGCCTGGATGGGCAGCTCGGAGGGGATCAGTCCCTCCAAGAAGGCGGGCACGGAGGCCGGGCCCGTCCTGCTCACGGGGCGGATCGCGTTGGCGGTGGTGGCGGCGTTGGCGGCGCTGGCCAGCAGGAACCGGTTCGGTGGCTTCATCCGGGCAGCCTATGCACCGACCTACG
>JBEEGB010000108.1:0-7327 GCA_041166585.1 Acidimicrobiaceae bacterium | reverse complement strand
CGTCGGCTCGGCCTTGGCGTCCGGACCAGCCCACGCCGGCAGCCCCGATGCGGGGACGCGGTGCGTGGCCGCCGGCCAGCCGGCGTCCGCCTCGGGGTCGGCGACCGCGGTGGTGGAGCCACGGCTGAGGAAGCCGATGCCCTCGCCATCGTCCTTGCCCCGCTGGCGGGTCTTGTCCGCCCGCACGTACTGATCCACCCTGGCGAGCAGCTCGTTGTCGCCGGCGGCGCTGTAGGCCGCGCCGGCCACGAAGTCCTCCGCGGAGAGCTGAAGGAGGGTGACGTCGGTGATCGCCCGCACCGTCGCGGTCCTCGCCGTGCGGCGCAGGATCGCGGTCTCGCCGAACGACTGGCTCGGCCCGAACCGGTTGATCACGTCCTCGCGCACGAGGTTGCCGGTCTGGATCTTCTGGCTCACCTCCACCTCGCCGTCCTTGATGACGTAGAAGTGCGTCGCAGGGTCGCCCTGCTCGATGATCGTGTCGCCGGCCTTGTACTTCACGTCGACGAACTGCGACGCGAGGTCCTTCGAGGTCTCGAGGTCGAGGCCGCGGAAGTTGCGCTGGATGTACCCACCCGACTCGCCCCACAACATCTCGATCGGGTTCAACGGCTCGTCGGCCGGCCAGCGACGATCGACCAGCGGCGCGCCCGCCGTCGCGGCCAGCACGATCACCACGGCCGCGATCACCGTGAGCATGAGGATGACGAGCAGGAGCTCGATCGGAGTCGAGGCCACGTTGATCAGATCGACATCCAGCGCCAGCACCACGAGCGCGAACGTACCTGAAGGACAGCACTCGCGGAGTCCAGACCTTCGTCCATCAAGGTCAGCTTCGCCGGCATCGCCGGCGAAGAACGTAACTGTGCTTCTTGGGGCCGAGCCGAAGGCTCGGCCCGGCGAAGCGAGCACGCGAGCGGTGACGGAGCGTGCTATCCATGGCCGCCGACGGGGCCAAGCAGCAGGCGAGCGACGGCGAGGAGCGGCGAGGGACGGTGGCAGGTCCGAACAAGTTCCAGATCCGGGCGAAGAACTGGGATGTGGGCGTCCTCATCGGATCGCTCGCCGTGCTGCTGTTCGGGTTCGGCGGGTTGTTCCTGCTCCAGTCGACCGACAGCGCGGGCTCGCCGACGCTGCTGTTCGTCGTGCTGTTGGGGCTCGTCACGTTCGCGCTCTTCGCCGGGCCCGGCATCGTCTACGTGCTGCGCAAGCGCAACGCGTGGGTCAAGGCGAAGCTGCCGGGCGGGACGATGCCGTGGATCCGCTCCCACCTCTACCTCCCGATCACCGCGCTCGTCGCCGCGTTCGTCCACGCCACGGTCGTGCCCTTCCGGGCGAACCTGTCATCGGGCAAGGCGTTGCTCGTCGTGGGTGTGCTGGTGTCGATCGCAGGGGTGTGCCGCCACCACCTGATCGGCGTGCAAAAGGCTGCGCTCAACGTCAACGTCGCGATCTCCAAGATCACCACCGGCCAGTCGCGCGCCTTCCGGCGACTGGTGGCCGACTTCACCGACACGGGCCGTCCGGTCGGCGAGATCGACGCGGAGATGAGCCAGCTCGACTCGCAGCTCCAAGAGCGGTGGGCCAAGATCAAAGCGCTGTCCGCGGACTCCGAGAAGCACTTCCCCCGCACCGGCGGGCAGAAGATGCACATCCGCCAGTTCAAGCTGTGGCGGGCCCTGCACCCGCCCCTCACCGTCCTCCTGTTCGTGGTGCTCGGCTTCCACATGTGGGACGTCCTCGGCGGCACCGACAGCGTGTTCAAGGACGACACCGCCGCGTTTGCCTCGAGCGCAACCTGCGCCGGTTGCCACTCGCGCAACTTCGTCGAGTGGGGCGCTTCGTCGATGGCGCACGCGCAGACCAGCACCATCACCCAGGCGCAGCTCCCGGTGACGCTGGCCGAGAACCGCAAGCTGTCCGACGCCGGCAGCAACGCCGCGGGCCTCGCGGTCGGCCAGAGCAACCAGACTGCACTCTTCAACGCAAGCGTGAAGGTGTGCACCACCTGCCATGCACAGGTCGGGGCGCGGTTCGCGAAGCAAGGTGACGCGCTGTTCCCGCTCGACGCGAGCGGCACCGAGGGCGTGAAGGCCACCGGCACCGCGGTCAGCGGTGGCGACGAGGCCGTGCAGAGCGACGGCGTCGGCTGCATCGTCTGCCACTCGATGGCCAAGCCGCTGGCGGAGCTCGCCGGTGGCGCCAACTTCCCGCTCGACTCAGGCAGCCTCGGTGACTACGGCACCCAGTACGGCCCGCTGTTCAGCGGACCCAACCCGCTGCCCCAGCGGGCACATGGCATCGACAACAGCGACCTCTGGGCCGACCCCATCCAGACCAGCCAGGTCTGCGGCACCTGCCACAACGTGAAGCTCGACATCGCGGGCGACGGCGTGGCCAAGGACCCGAGTGTCGTGGTGCAGGACCCGGCGGCGCCGGTGCCCGACACGACGCTCAACGGTCTCGACACCTCGCTCACGCCGATCACCAACGCCAAGGACGCCGCGAAGCACGACAAGAACGGCAACCTGCAGCTGGACGAGAACGAGACCAGCATCAACGACGTCGTCCTGCAGACCACCTACGACGAGTGGCAGGACTACGTCGGGTTCTACGACGCCGGGGCCAACGCCGATGGCATCCCGGGCTTCAAGGCCCGCTACAGCAACCTCGACTCGTTCGCCAACCCGAACGACTCGGCCCTCGGTTGCTCCGACTGCCACATGCCCGTCGCCGCGAAGGACGACCGCGACGCACCGGTCGTCGACCACGCGCCCGGGGTGCTGCCCCGACCCGAGCGTGAGTACCACTCGCACACCTTCGTCGGCGTCGACTACGACCTCGACCCGGCGAAGTACCAGGGCCACGGCCTTCCGGCCGACGCGCTCGACAAGGCCCTGGCCGAGCGCGAGGCGCTGATCCGCTCAGCCGTGACGCTCAAGGTGACGAACGACCCCGACCGCCAGGGCTTCCAGAACATCGCCCAGTTCGCGACCCAGAACGGCGAGACCGGCAAGCTCCTCAGCACCGACGTGGACGTGCGCAACAACCTGCTCGCCCACACGTTCCCCACCGGCTTCGCCTTCGCCCGCCAGTTCTACCTCGAGGTGTCGGCCAAGACGAAGGGCGGCGATCCGATCTGCTTGAGCGTCCCCTTCGTCAACGCCAACGGCAGCGTTCCGGTGTCGACGCCATGCGCGTCCGGCCTCGTGGGGAACCAGAAGGCCGGCAAGGACCCGTCCGCCAGCGACACCGAGCAGGACCTGCCGCAGTGCGATCCCACCGAGGTGCTCGCCTCGTTCAACGGTGCCTTCGCGGTGGGCGGCAAGGGGAAGGACGTCGTCATCCCCAACGAGAAGGTCAAGTTCGCGGACGGCGCGACCGCGAGCAACGACAAGTGCGACCCGTGGCTCACCAACTTCCAGAAGATCCTCACCGACGGCGACCCAGGCCAGACGGGCATCGCGAACGAGGTGCCGTGGCAGTCGTTCGTGCCCAACCTCGTGCAGATACGAGGACGCATCGCGGACGGCACGCCCGTCAAGGACCTCCAGCCGGTTCGCCTGGCGGTCGCCAAGGACGGCAAGACGTCCGAGCAGGAGACCGGGATCTTCAACTACATGTTCTTCGTGCCCGACCGGCTCCTCGCGCAGGGCGTCACGGCCGACGACATCGTCGTGACCGCGACGATGCGGTTCCGGCACCTGCCGCCGTACTTCGTGCGCGGCCTGGCCCAGGCCCAGAAGGACATCAAGAAGCAGGGCTTCAACGTCCCCGCCAACGCCGACATCACCGACTCGGCGGTGCTCGACGATCTCCTCAGCCACCTGTCCATCAGCACGGTCGGCCAAGCGTCATCCGGTGAGACGGAGACGCTCGGCTGTGACCAAGGGCCGCAGAACGAATCAGGTGGCACCATCCTCGCCTGCCTCGACGCCAGCAAGACACCGCAGTTCACGGTGAAGGGCACCGGCTTCGCCAACGACGGGTCCGCGCTGCCGGCGGGCGCGCCCAGCGACAACGTCACGGCCGCGTCGCCGATCGCCGATCGCAGTGCTGCGCTCTCTCTTGCCAGCGGTGGGCTGTTCCTGTCGATGTCGGTCCCGTTCGGGTTGCGTCGCCGGCGGCGGGGACGCGCGACGGTTCAGTGATCGGCGGCTACGAGCCGGACGGGAGCCTCCCGCTCGATGAGGCGACGGCCGGGCGTACCCGGCGGCCGCTGTCGGACCGGGCCACCGTCGCGGCTGTCGTGCTCGCGTTGCTCCTTGTCGCTGCAGTCGTCGGGCTCATCGTCGCCAACCGCAGCGACAGCGGAACGGCGCGCACCTCAGGGGCAACATCGTCGGCGCCGCCCGCGACGACACAGGACGGACGCAACCTGTCGCAGGTCTCGAACGCGGAGATGGAGGCGGTGATCGCGGCCAACCCCGACGTCGTGCCGATGCGCCTCGCGCTGGTCGACCGCTACCTGCGGGCGGCCGACGGCGAGACGACCGTCGACGCGGCGCGGGCTCAGCTGCAGAGCGCGCGGTTCCACGCCGGCGAAGCCGCGGCGCGCGCCACGACAACCACCGATCATGCCCATGCGCTCCGCGACCTCGGCTGGTCGACCGCCCGCCTCGATGACCCCAACGCCGGCGCCAAGCTCCTCGAGCAGAGCCTGGCCGAGGAGCCGGACAACCCGGATGGGGTGTGGTTCCTCGCGAACGTTCGCTTCAGCGGGCTGCACGATCCCGCCGGCGCCGCGCCGCTCCTGGCCAAGCTGCTCACCGGCTCGCTCGTCGACAGCCAACGCCAAGCCATCACCCAGCTGCAAGCAAAGGTCGAGGCGTCCCTGGGCGGGACCTCGACGACGGTGCCGTCTTAGAGATCCGCTTTGGACTTGCCCCAGGTCTGGCCGAGGGACTCCTGGCTCTCCTGCGTGCCCTTGCCGTTGTGCATGAAGTTCACGTCCTGGGCATCGAGGCGCCAGTAGTGGGTGTGCATCGCGGCGTCACCCAGCTGCGGGTAGCGGTCCTTGAACAGCTCGCCGGCGTGGGTCTCCTCGTCGCCATCGAGCTCGGTGACCGGACCTTCGATCTGCAGACCTCGAGCGTTCGCCCACTCCTCGGGCATCTCCGACACCGCGACCTCCGCGACCGGGTTCTCCTTCAGCCAGCGAGCCGTCTCCGAGTGGTCGGGCGCTGAGAAGTAGATCTTCGAACCCTCCACGGCATAGAACATCGGCGCGACGTGCGGGTTGCCGGACTTGCTGGCCGTGGCCAGGAACAGGAGCTCGTGCTCGAGCAGGTACTGCATCGCTGCGTCGTCGGCCATGCCTGGTTTCCTCCGTCGGACGTGGGTCGACGCGGCAACCTACTACTGCTCCGGCGCCTTCGCGATCAGTCCGGGACGCGAAGGAACCTCGCTGAGTTCACCAGCCTGGACCGCACGGTTTCGAGATCATCGGGGTTCTTCGCGCTGAGGATGATCGCCCGCACGACGTTGTCGGAACCGAGCGACACGACGTAGAGCCCGACGTCGCCGTCCGGGAAAAGCGCGGGCACGGAACGGCTGTCGAGCTGGACATCGGTGTCTGACGCCGTCCTTCCGAGCATGGCCCCGCGGTCCGAGCTCGGCCCTGTCTGCGTCGCCTGGTCGAAGTTGAGGAAGCCGGCGATGGTGGCGTCGAGGAACGCGTTGCGGTCCGAGCCGACCTCCGAGCTTGCGGGCACGACGAAGATGCGAATCGTCTGCGTGAGGTCGTCAGGGTTCTGGCGGGTGAGCCCGTTGACCTCCTTGGCCGGCGCCGTCCAGCTCTCCGGCGCGCACAGCGTGAACCCGACGTCGTCGCCGCCGTCCTCGACCTGCCTGCCCAGCGGGCTCTCGTCGTAGTGCGTCTCGATCGAGCCGAGCCTGCGCTCGCCCGCGTACACCTCGACCCGGTAGTCGCCGGGGGCAAGGCACTGGTTGTCCACCCCGGACGTCGCGATGCCGGTCCCTGTGCCCGACAGCGTCTTCGAGTCCAGACCCGAGAGCTGCACGAACGGCGTGTCGCTGCTGGTCCCCAGCGGCTTGAAGTACCAGACGTTGAGCAGGAGCGTGTTGTCGTCCAGGCCGGTGGTGTCGTAGTTGGCGATGAGCTCGAAGAAGCGGTCCGTGATCTCGCCGTTGTTGATCGCCGCATCGGACGCCACCTTCTCGGGGACCCTCTCTCCCGACGCGGCCAGCAGCTTCGCCTCGACCCCCGCGAGACGACCGTTCACGGTGTCGACGAGGTCCTTGCGCTTCGGGGCCACCCGGAGCGCGATCTCGAGGTCCGTGCGAGCAGCGGCGATCACGTCAAGCGACAGCCCGAGATCACCCTGGTTCGCGGCGATGTCGAGACCGTGTGAATACGAGTCGAGGGCTGCGCTCTTCTCCCCCTTGGCCACCTGGACGACGCCGAGGTTGAACCAGATCGACGCGATCTGGTCGTTGTCGTTGACCGCGCCCTGCGCGAGCGCCTCGGCTTGGTCGAGCTGGCCGAGCGTGAAGTGGAAGAACCCGAGGTTCGTGCGCAGCAGCAGATCGGACGAGCCCCGGCGGAGCGCCTCCTCGCCCGCGTCGATGGCGCGCTGCGTCGCCTTCTCCGAGCTCACGCTCTGGAAGCTGGCGTTCAGCGACCTGTCGCCTCCCGCCGTGAACTCCGCGTCGGAGAGCCGCGCCCATGCCGCGGCGAAGTCAGGGCTGTCGTCGACGGCGGACGTGAACTCGTCGACCGCCGCGCCGGCATCGCCGCTGGCCTCCAAGCGCTTGCCTTCCGCCGCGTGGTCGATGGCGCTCTCCGACACCGACGTCACCGGCTGGGCGCTGATCTTCACGCACCAACCGACGCACACGATGGCGAGCGCGACGCCCGGCGCGGCCAGCAGGTACCGACCCCGGCCCGACACCGTGAGGGAGAGGCCGATCAGGAACAGGCCCACCGCGAGGACGGTGAGGAGCGCGACGTAGGAGTCGGCCTTGTTGCCGTGGTCGTTCGCCCTGTCGGCGTTCACCTCATGGGTCAGCCGGGCCCTGTCAGGATCGACACCGAGCTGCGCGTCGACGGCCGAGACCTGGTCGAGGGCACCGATCTGGGAGTCGCCGGCCAGGGCCGTCCCCAGCTCGCCGTAGCGCTGGTTGTCGCCTCGGTAGACCGGGCCGCGCGATCCGCCGTTTCCAACCGACCGAGACCGCGCGCCCGCGATCGTCTGGCGCCGGCCGAGCAGCTGGC
Source organism: Acidimicrobiaceae bacterium (assembly GCA_041166585.1). Lineage (GTDB taxonomy): Bacteria > Actinomycetota > Acidimicrobiia > Acidimicrobiales > JACDCH01 > JBEEGB01. Next base: position 90 of record JBEEGB010000108.1, on the reverse strand, counting down.
GCTGCACGAAGATCTCGTAGTCCGCCTGGAACTGCGTGGACGCGTCGACCTGCTGGCCGAAGCCGGTGATCGAGGAGATCTGCGCCTCCC
>JBEEGB010000107.1:0-2761 GCA_041166585.1 Acidimicrobiaceae bacterium | reverse complement strand
ACGGCCATCGGTGAGGCCATCTTCGCGTCGCTCGATTCGATCAGCTCGTTGAAGGCGCAGAACGACAGCGTCAACGAGACCGTGCCGGCGCGCATCGTGCTGATGTCGGACGGCGAGACGACCGTCGGGCGCCCCAACGAGTCCGCCGTCACAGCGGCGAACGACGCGCAGGTTCCCGTGAGCACCATCGCCTTCGGCACCGATCAGGGAGAGATCGTGATCCCGGGACCCGACGGCGGGCCGGTGAGCGTCCCCGTGAACAAATCGGCGCTGCGCGACATCGCCGACGCGACCGGCGGCAGCTTCTTCGCCGCAGCCTCCGAAGCTCAGCTGGCCAACGTCTACGAGGACATCGGCTCGTCGATCGGCTTCACGCTCGAACCCCGCGAGATCACCATGTGGTTCGTCGGCGCCGCGTTGGTCGCCATGATGGTGACCGCGTCCCTGTCCCTCGCGTGGACGAACCGCCTCCCCTAACCACTCGCCAATGTTGGATGCGAACGGTGCGAATTGCGCAACGTTGGCTCCGAAGTTCGAGTCGTTGGTCGTGATCAGCTCGTCGCGCCGACCTTCTCGCTGATCACGCGGCTGGAGCCGCCAGGTTGCATCGTCACGCCGTAGAGGCAGTCGGCTGCCTCCATCGTGCGCTTCTGGTGGCTGACGACGATGAGCTGCGCCTCCTGGCGGAACTCGTCGAGCAGCTCGAGGAAGCGGTGCAAGTTCACGTCGTCGAGCGCGGCCTCGACCTCGTCCATCACGTAGAAGGGCGAAGGCCGGCTGCGGAACACGGCGAAGAGGAACGCGAGGGCGGTCAACGAGCGCTCGCCGCCCGACAGCAGCGACAGCTTGCGGACGTTCTGGCCTGTCGGCTTGGCCTCGACCTCGATCCCGGTCTCGAGCAGATCGTCGGGGTCGGTGAGCGTCAGCCGGCCTCGGCCACCGGGGAACAGCGTGTCGAAGAGCTGCTCGAAGTTCTGGGACACATCGGCGTACGCGGCCGCGAACACGTTGACGATCTCTTCGTCGATGGCGCGGATGACCTTGGCCAGCTCGCGCCTCGATGAGCGCACGTCTTCGAGCTGACCTTCGAGGAACACGTTGCGCTCCTGCAGCGCGTCGAACTCCTCGAGCGCCAGCGGGTTGATCGGTCCCATGAGGCGCAGCTCGCGCTCGAGCTCGCGCACCCGGGCCGCGGGGTGCACGCCTTCGGGAAGGGGCGGGCACACCTCCGAGATCGCCTGGTCCGGCTCGCAGTCGAGGTCGCGTCGCAGCGTCTCGACCGCAGCCTCCATGCGCAGCTTTGTCTCGGCCTCGTCGATCTCCGCTCGGCGGGCGTGCTCGCGTGCCTCCTCGAGGGTGCGCTCGTCACCTGCTCGCTGCTTGCGCAGCCCGTCGAGCCGCACCGCCACGGCGCGGGCCTCTTCGGACTGGCGGCGGCGGCGCTCGTGCAGCTGCGCCAGCTCGGCCTCGACGACGACGAGCCGCTCGCCCACCAGTGCAGCGAGGCGCTCGAGCGCGACCGCGACGTGCTCGAGCTCGACGCGCCGCGTCTCGGCAACGGCTCGCTCGGCGACGTTGCGCGAGAGACGCTCCTCCACGTCGGTGAGACGGCGGCGCAGGAACTGACGGCGCTCGTCGAGCCCCGCGGCACGGACCTCGATGTCGGTGCGCAACGAACCGACGGCGGCGGCGCGCTCGTCGAGCCGGCCGCGTGCGGACGTCATCGCCTGGCCCTTCTCGAGCATGCCGGCCTCTTCGGCCTCGAGCTCGGGCAGCAGCACCGCGAGCTCGCCGACACGACCGTCATCGCGGCCGAGCCTCTCCATCAGCTCACCGAGGTGTTCGCGCAGGGACTCAGCCTCGGTCTGCGCGTCGCGACGCTCCGCCTCGACTCGGGCCAGGCCGTCGCTCGACGCGCTCACCTTGCTGTCGTGCTCGTCCAGGGCGCGGCCGGCTTCGAGCTCGAGCCGCCGGGCATCAGCCACCGCGGCGTGCGCGCCCACCATCGTGAGCTGCGCGGCTTCGGCGGCGAGGGTGGCCTCGGCGGCGCGCTGGCGGGCTTCTTCGAGCGCGGCGCCGGTGGCGCCCGCCCCGGGTCCGCCGACCCGCCAACCCGTGACGCCGAAGCGGTCGCCTTCGGGCGTGACGATGAGCGTGCCGGGGTGGTTGAGCGCGAGGTCGACCGCCTCGGGCCACCCTCCCTCGACGACCACGACGGCGCCGAGCAGCGCGTCCAGCAAGCCTTCGACGCCACCATCGCCGGACGACGAACGGACATGCCACCGAAGCGGCTCACCGCTGCCGAGCGGCAGCGCGGCCGGCGCTGCGGTTGCGCCGAGCGCGAGCACCGCGCCGGAGAGGTCACCCATGTGGAGCACGTCGAGGGCGCGCCGTCCCGCGGCCACGTCGTCGACGACGACGGCGGTCAGCGCCTCACCGGCTGCGGCCTCGAACGCGGCGTGGAACCCGGGGTCGACGTCAACGAGGTCGAGCAGGGTGCCGATGACGCCCTCGACGCCGGCGAGGCGTTCTGTGCCGGCTCGGGCGCGGGCCTCGTCGAGTGCCTGGGCCAAGGCGTCGGCTCTGGCCACCCACGTGTGGCGGTCGGCGTCGGCCGTGCGGCGCACCTCTTCGGCGGCAGCCAGCGCGCCGGCGGCGTCGCCGTGGACGGCCTCGCAGTCGGCGAGCGCAGCAGCGAGGGCGACCTCGACCTGCTCCGCGTCCGCGAGCTCGGCTCTGAGCCTGCCTGCCTCGTCGGCCA
>JBEEGB010000106.1:0-4504 GCA_041166585.1 Acidimicrobiaceae bacterium | reverse complement strand
CGGGCTCGATGCCTCGACCGGGCAGGTCCGCTGGGACCGCCCGCTTCCGAACACCGCGTTCGATCCCGCGCAGCCGGTCGCGATCGACGGCTCAACGGCCGTGGTGTCCGCCAAGGGTCCCGGGCCGATCGTCGGGGTCGATGTGCGCACCGGCACCACCCGTTGGACCTTCCAGCCCACGGCCAACCGCTTCGGCATCACGTTCACCGACGGCGGTGTGCTGTACGTGGTCCTCGACCGGGGCGCGGTGCTGGCGGTCGACGTCAGCACCGGCACGCAAGCCGGTCGCTTCATCGACCTCGACCTCCCGCTTCGGTCCTTCGACCGCTCGCTCCCTCACCCCGCGGTGGTGAACGGGACGGTGGTCGTGGCGCTCGGGTCGTTCCTCGCCGGGCTCGAACCTCCGGGGCCGCGGTGATGCTCGCGATCACCTTGCCGTCCCGCGGCACGCTCGTCCTCCTCGTCGGCATCTTGTTCCTTGTCGCCTCGGGTGCGATGCGCGAGTTCGTGTGGGCCGACCTCCGAGGCGGCGCCATCCGGCTTCGTGGGCTCAGCCGCTCCACGAAGGTCGTGGCCTGGATGGGCATCGGGTTCCTGGTGTCGCTCATCGTGGCGATCGTCTTCAGCGACGCCATCCGCAGCCTGTTCACCCTCACCGCCAGCCGGCGAGGCACGCCTGGACGGGGGACGTTGCTGCCGCAGCCGCTGCTGCCGATCACGCTCTTCCTGTTGGCGATCGCGTTCTCCCTGATGCTGACGGGTGCGCTGCACCTGAGCCGGTCGTTGCGGCTCGTGTCGGTGTTCGTCTACCTCGCGGTGGTCGGTGAGTTCGCGGACGTCGCTCGGGCCCTCGACACGGGCGAGGCGTGGGAGCGCACCGCCATCCTCGTGTGCGCGCTCGCGGTTCCGTTGGTGTTCGCGGCTCGCTGGCGGGCGCAACCGCGTCCACTGCTGGAGTTCGCCGTGCTGTTCGCGTTGATCGGCGCCACGCTCGGCCTCTGCCAGAAGCTCGTGCTCGAGGCCGATCAGCAGTTCGGGGGCGTGTCGGTCGCGTTCAGCGAGGCGAGCCTGATCATCGGGTTCCTCGGAGTGCTCGCCCTGCCGTTCGTGTTCTTCATCGGCATCGACATCGCCGAGTTCGGGTTCCGCGCTTCGGGGTGGACGGTGGACATCGCCCGCTCGAAGATCGGTCGCTGGGCACCGGCCGTGCTGCTGGCCGGGCTCGCGGTGGGACGTTCGTGGACGATCATCGGGCAGACCCGCGACCAGCTCGACGCGCACACCGCGGGGTTCGTCGCGCTCGGGTACCTGGGCGCGCTCGGTGCCATCGGCATGGTGATCGGGGCGTGGTACCTGATCGCCGATCGCGGATCGCGTGGGACCTTCGACGTCGAGGACGTCACCGGCTCGAGCAGGGGAGGAGGCGTCGCGCTGGTGTTCATCTTCTTCGCGCCGACCCTCATCACCGGGCTGCTCGTGTTCCTCACCCGAGGGCTGATCACCGCCAACGTGCCGTGGGTCGACAACGACACGACGCTGCGCATGCTCGACCTGCAGACCAACGTCAACGAGCGCCTGGTCGACTACCGCGCCGTCGTCGCGCTCCTGTGCCTGCCGCTCGCGTTCGTGCTGGTCCGCCGCCAGCGACCGGCCTTGGCCTTGTTCGTCGGCTCGGTCAGCACCGTGCTGCTGTGGACCTACATCACGTCCGACGGGCGCGCCCTCGAAGCGCTCAGCACGTGGTCGGCGCACCACGAGTTCGTCGACGGTGCCGTCACCGTCCTCATCCTCGGGCTGGCGCTGTTCTGGACGGTGACCCGGCGCCTCACCGATGTGCGCGTGCGCGCGCTGCTCTTCGTCGTCGTGCTCGTCACGCTCATCGGGCGGTTCGACTTCCTCGAGGACCCGTTCAGCACGGAGTTCGCGGTGGCCGGCGTGTTCGTCCTGGCGTTCAGCGTCATGTTCGACATGGTGAGCATCGGCTCGTGGGCCAACGTCGACACGAAGGGCCTCCCGCGCTCATCACGCCTGCTGCTCTACCTCGGCTACGTGATCTTCACGCTCGTGATCGTGAACTGGGCGCTCATCACCCACGACCTCGTGCAGCAGCAGGTCTTCACCGGGTTGGGCGCGCAGCTCGGCTTCTTCATGCTCGGCCGCCCCCTGCTGCTCGGCGTCGTGGCCGTGATCCTCGCCTCCACCGCGCGAGGCCTCGACCCCCTCACCAACGAAGACGAGGTCGAATGGACGACGTTCTGACCCCCACCCCTCGAATGTTGGATGCGAACGGTGCGTTTTCCGCTCGGTTGCCTCCGAAGTTCGCCGGGGTCAACGGGCGACGAAGTACTTGGCTTTGGGGTGGTGGCAGATGAGGGCGCAGGTGGTCTGCTCAGGCTGGTACTGGTAGCCCGTCTCCTCGGAGCACTCGAGCCCGATGCGCTCGCCTCCGAGCAGCTCGAGCACCTTCACGTTGTCCTCGAGGTCGGGGCACGCGGGGTAGCCCCACGAGTAGCGGCCGCCGCGGTACTGCTGGCGGAAGAGGCCGGCCACCGTCGGCCCGTCCTCCGACGCGAAGCCCCACTCCTCGCGGATGCGCCGGTGCCACAGCTCGGCGAGCGCCTCGGCCATCTCGACACCGAGGCCGTGCAGGTGCAGGTAGTCCTTGTAGCGGTCGTCCGCGAACAGCTTGGCCGTCGCCTCTGACACGGCGGCACCCATCGTCACGATGTGGAACGCGGCGTAGTCGAGCTCCCCGCTCAGACGGCCGCTCGGGCCGGGTTCATCGCCTAGGGGCCGGAACATGTCGGCGATGCAGAGGAACGGTGCCTTGGTCTGGCGGGGGAAGTGGAAGCGCACGCGCTCACGCGACCGCGTCTCGTCCTCCCACAGGACGAGGTCGTCGCCGTCGGCGTTGGCCGGCCAGTAGCCGTAGACCACCGCGGGCTGCAACAGGTCGGCGGCCTTCGCCTTGGCGAGCTCGTCGCGGAACGTGGCCCGCAGCCGCACGCGGAAGTCGTCGTCGGACTCGCCGATCGACTTGTCGGGCTTGTACTGCCACTGGTTGCGGAACAGCGCGGTCTCGTTGACGAAGCCCGCGATCTCGTCGATCGAGACGCCCTTCACCACGCGGCTGCCGATGAACGGCGGCACGAAGATCGGGTTGTCCGTCTCGACGTCAGGCGAACGGGTGGGAAGGCCGTCGGGCACCACGGCATCAGCGAGCGACGAGCGCGCCGGCACCGTCGACTCGGACGGCACCGTGCCCCACGCTGCGTCGTCCGGCTCGTCGCCCCGCTTGATGGCACCGATGCGGTCCATGACGTGGAGGCCCTCGAACGCGTCCTTGCCGTAGAACAACCGTCCGCCGTAGACGCCGCGCAGGTCGCGCTCGACGTACGAGCGCGTGAGCGCAGCGCCGCCGAGCAGCACCGGGATGCGAGCCAGGCCGCGGTCGTTCAGCTCCTCGAGGTTGTCGCGCATGATGAGCGTCGACTTCACGAGCAGCCCGCTCATGCCGATGGCGTCGGCGCCCACCTCGAGCGCCTTGTCGACCATCTCGGTGATCGAGACCTTGATGCCGAGGTTGTGCACCTCGTAGCCGTTGTTCGTGAGGATGATGTCGACGAGGTTCTTGCCGATGTCGTGGACGTCGCCTCTCACCGTGGCGAGGACGATGCTGCCCTTGCCCGTGTCGCCTTCGACCCGTTCCATGTGCGGCTCGAGGAAGGCGACGGCTGCCTTCATCGTCTCCGCCGACTGCAGCACGAACGGCAGCTGCATCTGGCCCGACCCGAACAGCTCGCCCACGATCTTCATGCCGGCGAGCAGGAAGTCGTTGATGATCGACAGCGGCGTGTGGCCCTCGGCCATCGCGGCGTCGAGGTCGGCGCCGAGTCCGTCACGATCGCCGTCGATGATGCGCTGCGAGAGGCGCCGGTCGATGGTCCAGTCGGTGCGGTCTTCCTTGACGACCTCGCCCAGCTGCACGTCCTCGAAGATGTGCAGCAGCTCTTGCAGCGGGTCGTAGCCGCCTGGATGTTCCGGCGTCGCAGCCTCGTCGCGACGGTCGTAGATGAGGTCGAGGCAGACCTTCACCTGCTCGTCGGGGATGCGGTTGAGCGGCATGATGCGCGCCGCGTGCACGATGGCCGAATCGAGCCCCGCCTCCCGGCACTCGTGGAGGAACACCGAGTTGAGGACGTGCCGGGCCGCGGGCTTGAGCCCGAACGACACGTTGGAGAGCCCGAGCGTCGTGTGCACGCCGGGCAGCTCCGCTTTGATGCGGCGGATCGCCTCGATGGTGGCCATGCCGTCGCCCCGAAGGTCCTCGCCGCCGGTGGACAGCGGGAACGTGAGGGCGTCGAGGCGCAGTCCGGAGGGCTCTCGCGCGCGGCGGCCCTGCTGCTGCTGCCGCTGGACGAGCGGCTCGCGCGCCGCATCGTCGATGGTGAGAAGAACGGCCTCGAGGCAGACCTGGACGAGGCGATGGCGACCGGGCGCACGC
>JBEEGB010000105.1:0-7748 GCA_041166585.1 Acidimicrobiaceae bacterium | reverse complement strand
CGCGCTGCTGCTCCGCGATCCGCCCCGCGGCCAACACGAGCAGCGAGCGGTGCTCGGCGAGGTCATCGACGCCACCGACGCCGAGCCGCCGGTGTCCCTGTCGGCGGCCTTCGCTCGCCTCAAGAAGGTGCGCAGCTTCTACCTCCTCGCCGTCGGGATCGGGGTGCTGGGCTTCGCCCTGGTGACCGTGCCGAACCTCCTCTCGCTCATGCTCGAGGACGAGTACGGCTACTCGGCGGCCACCCGCGGCTGGATGCTGGCGGTCGCATGGGGCGGCGCGATCGTCACCGTGCCGCTGTTCGGCGCCGTCGGCGAGCGAAGGTTCGCGCGCCACCCACCAGACCTGCTGAAGCTGGCAGGGACCCTGCTCCTGGCGTACGGGGCGTTCCTCGTGGTGGGGCTCCAGTTCCACGCACCGGCGCTGCTCATCGGCTTCTACACGCTGGCCAACGCGTCGCAAGCGGCTGCGTTCGTCCTCACCTCACCCGCCGTCGCGGGGGCGGTCCCGCCGCGCATGCGCAGCCAAGCGTTCGCGCTCGTCGGCCTCTACATCTTCCTCGTCGGAGGGTTCTTCGGAAACCTGCTCGCCGGGTCCGTGAGCGACGCCATCGGCGAGCGCTCCACGCTGCTCCTCGTGGTGCCTCCCGCCGCGATCATCGGCGCGGCGTTCATCGTCTACGGCTCCCGGTTCCTCATCGGCGACATCGCCCTCGTCGCCGAGGAGCTGCGCGAGGAGGCCGCCGAGCGGCGGCGCATCGCGGAGGGCGCCGACGTGCCCATCCTGCAGGTCCGCAACCTCGACATCTCCTACGGCTCGGTACAGGTGCTGTTCGACTGCGAGATGGACGTCCGCGAGGGTGAGACCGTCGCGTTGCTCGGCACCAACGGCGCAGGGAAGTCGACGTTCCTGCGCGCCATCCTCGGGCTCGCCGCACCGGACCGCGGGGTCGTGCGCCATCGCGGACGGACGATCACGTACACCGACGCCGAATACCGCTTCGCCAAGGGCATCGTGGCCGTCCGTGGCGGTGACGGGGTGTTCCCCGGACTCAGCGTCGCGGAGAACCTGAACCTCTCGTTCACCACCACCGACGTCCCCGGTCCTCTGCGCAGATCGCGCATCGACGGTGTTCTCGAGCTCTTCCCGGCCCTGGCCGAACGTCTCACCTTGCGCGCCGGCGATCTCTCCGGCGGTCAACGCCAGCAGCTGGCGCTCGCCCGCGCCCTCGTCCACGAGCCCGACGTGTTGATCATCGATGAGCTCTCCCTCGGCCTCGCCCCGATCGTCGTCCAGTCCTTGATCGAGGTCGTCGAGGCGCTCCGGGCGAAGGGCCAGACCATCGTGATCGTGGAGCAGTCCATGAACCTCGCCCTCGACCTGTGCGATCGAGCGATCTACATGGAGAAGGGACGGGTCGTGTTCGAAGGGACTCCTGAGGAGCTCCTCCGGAAGGGCGATCTCATCGACACGGTGTTCTTCGGCACCGGAGCCAAGTCATGACCGTCGCGCTGTTGGGTTGGACCTTCCCGCTGCAGATCGTGTTCAACGGGCTCGCGCTCGGCCTCGGGTACGCGGTGATCGCGGCAGGCATCGTGTTGATCTACCGCTCGTCGGGGATCATCAACTTCGCGCAGGCCGCGATCGGCGCGTTCGGCGTGGCGTCGTTCGCGGTGCTGTTCCAGACCTATCACCTGCCGTATCCCATCGCGGCCGCGCTCGGCGTGGCCGGTGCGTCCCTGCTGGGAGTCGGCACCGAGCTGCTCGTCGTCAGGCGGCTGTTCAACTCGTCGCGCGTGGTGTTGCTGATCGCCACCGTGGGGGTGGCGCAGCTCATCTCCCTGCTCATCATCGACGTGCTCCCTGATGTGCAGGGTGGCGCCATCCCGATGGCCTTCGACGCGCGGTGGGCCAACATCAAGATCACCGACAGCTTCACCGTCGGGTCGCGCCAGACGTCTCTCATCCTCCTGATCGCACCCGTCCTCGTCGCCCTCGGCTGGTTCCTGAGCCACACGCGTCTCGGGCTGCACATCCGGGCCGTCGCCGACCATCCCGAGAACGCACGGCTCATCGGGGTGAGCCCGCGTCGCGTGTCCACGCTCGTGTGGGGGCTCGCCGCGGGATTCGCGGCTTACACCCAGATCGCGATCGCGCCGATCGTCACCCGAACGGCAGACGAGCTCGCCGGCGTCTCCTCGATCGGGCTTCTCCTTCGGGCCCTGATCATCGCGATGGCAGCCCGGATGCGCTCCATCCCCGTCGTCGTCGTGAGCGGGATGGCCCTCGGGGTGATGGAGACACTCGTCACCGTGAACCTCAACCGCGACGTCGGGGTAGTCAACGCCTTCCTGTTCGGAGCCGTGCTCGTCATGGTCCTCTTGCTGGCCCGAGGGGGCTCGAAGCAGGACGTCGCGTTCTCCGTCGGCGTGCGTCACGCCTCCATCCCCGAAGCTCTGCTGCGGCACTGGTGGGTGAGGAACCTCTCCCGGATCGGCATGGTCGGGCTGCTTGCCGCTGCGCTCCTCGTCCCTGTCTTCGCGTCGAAGCCATCCCAGCTGTTGGTGTGGACCGAGCTGCTCCTCGTTGCCATGGTCGCCATCTCCCTCTCCTTGCTGACCGGTTGGGCCGGTCAGCTCTCCCTCGGCCAGTTCGCGTTCGCCGGCGTGGGGGGCTTGTCGACGCTGGCGTTCACGCGCGGCCAGCCCATGGGGCTGGGACTGCCGTTCGTCGGAGATCTCGCCACCGTCACGGTGGAGCTGCCGTGGTTGGTGGCCCTCGCCGCCGGCGTCGCCATTGGGGTCCTCTTCGCGGTGCTCGTCGGCCTTCCCGCGCTGCGCGTCAAAGGCCTCCTGCTCGCGGTCACGACCCTTGCCTTCGGGAACATGGCGGCCAGCTGGATGTTCGCCCGCGACTTCTGGAGCGGCGGGCGCTTCGCGGTGCCCTCCGCGACGCGCGAGCGACCGGAGCTGTTCGGCGTCGACTTCGGCAAGCCCAGCTCCTACTACTACCTGTGCCTCGCGTTCCTCGTCGTCGTCGCTGCCGTGGTCAGCCACCTCCGTCGCTCCGGGTCCGGCCGGATCATGATCGCCGTCCGCGACAACGAAGCCATGACCTCGGTCGCCACCGTCTCACCCACCCGAGCGAAGCTGTCGGCCTTTGCGGTGTCGGGGGCGATCGCTGCCCTCGCCGGTGGCCTCTACGTGTTCCTCCTTCCCGGGTTCGTCGCCACCGGGGCCGACAGCCCGTTCTCGCCCGCCGCGTCCCTTCGGCTGGTGGCCATCACCATCATCGGCGGCATGGGGACGGTCGCCGGCCCGATCCTCGGTGCCCTCTGGGTCGTCGGCCTGCCCGCGGCGTTCGGTGCCAGCGAGACCGCCCAGCTGCTGTCGGCCAACGTCGGGTTGCTGGTCCTGCTGCTCTACTTCCCCGGCGGCCTCGTGCAGGTGCTCTACGGGGCGAGGGACAGGATCCTGCGATGGGCGACGACGCGCGACGAGGAGCCGGTGCTCGAAGCCCCGCGAGGCGGACACCTCAGCGTGCACGAACGTCACGCGCACCTACCGCCGGTCGGGACACCGTGGCTGACCACCTCCGGGGTCAGCGTCACCTTCGGCGGCATCGACGCGGTGCACGACGTGTCCATCGCAGTCGGGCAAGACGAGCTCGTCGGGCTCATCGGCACGAACGGCGCCGGCAAGTCCACGTTGATGAACGCGATCTCCGGGTTCGTCCCTCACGTGGGGGAGATCAGCGTCCTCGGCGTCGACGTGTCCAAGCGCTCAGCCCACGAGCGACACGCCGTCGGTCTCGGGCGCGGCTTCCAAGACGCCGCCCTGTTCACGTCCCTCACCGTTCGCGAGACGCTGCTCGTCGCCCTCGAGGCTCGACGGCACTCCTTGTTGGTCCCGTCGCTGCTGGGGGTTCCGCCGGCGCGGAGCTCGGAGCGGACGAAGCGGTCCGAGGCGAGCGAGATCATGGACTTCCTGGGACTCGGCCGCTACGCCGACCGGTTCATCGCAGACCTCTCCACCGGCACGCGGCGCGTCGTCGAGCTCGCATGCCTTCTGGCCACCGACGCGAAGGTGCTCCTGCTCGACGAGCCGACCGGCGGGATCGCACAGCGCGAGACCGAGGCGTTCGCTCCGCTGATCCAAGCGGTGCAACGCGACCTCGGCGCGGCCGTCATGGTCATCGAGCACGACATGCCGCTCATCATGGCGATCAGCGACCGCGTGTATTGCATGGAGGCCGGCGAGGTCATCGCCCACGGCACGCCTCAGGAGGTGCGCGCTGACGCGAGGGTCATCGCCAGCTACCTCGGCACGGACATGCGGGCCATCGCCCGAAGCAACCAGGAGGCGATGTGACCGACAAGGTGTGGATCAGCGGCGCGCAGCAGACCGTCGTCGGGCTGCTCGAACAACGCCTCGAGGCCGACCCGGACGGCGAGTACCTCGACGTCTGCGGCACGAAGCTGACCGCTGCTGAGGTCGACACCACCGCGAACAGAGTGGCCCGTTCGCTCGGGCAGCTGGGCATCGGTCCGGGCGACCGGGTGGCGACGCTCATCGAGAACTCCGCGGAGGCGGTGCTCGCGTGGTGGGGGATCGTTCGGGCCGGCGCGGTCTCCGTCCCGATCAACACCGCCTTCAAAGGGACGTACCTCCAGCACCAGCTGGCCGACTCCGGGGCCAAGGTGCTCATCGTCGAGGAGACGCTCGTGGACCGAGCCGACCGCGTCGTGGGCGAGGTCGGCGAGCTCAACCATGTCGTGGTCATCGGCCAGGGGACCGTCAGCGGCGCTCGCACCCACACCTGGGCCGATCTGCTCACCAGCGACGCCGCGCCCCCCGCCATCCAGATCCGGCCCGCCGATCTCGCGACGTTCGTCTACACCGGGGGGACGACCGGCCCCTCGAAGGGCTGCATGCTCAGCCACTGCTACCACGAGTCGCTGGCGCGGCAGATCGGGATCTGCTGGCAGCGAACCGCGGATGATGTCGTGTGGACCCCACTGCCGCTGTTCCACTTCAACGCCATCGTCACTGCCGTGCTCGGACCGCTCGTGTTCGGCGGACGCTCGGCGATCTACCGCCGGTTCTCGGTGTCGAACTTCTGGCCTGAGATGAACCGGGTCGGGGCCACGATCACCTCCACGCTCGGCACGATGGCCTACCTGTTGGCCCACGACAGCGACCGGCCGGAGATGCCCAGGTCCGGGCAACCCGAGGCCAACACCACCCTCCGGCTGATCGGCGCGGCGCCGCTCCCGGTCGAGGTGGACACCGTGCTGCGCGAACGGTTCGCCGTCGAGAGCTTCAGCGGCGCGTACGGCGTCACCGAGGCCAGCCTGATCTCGTGGCAACCGCCTGGCGTCGCGAACAAGGCCAACGCCGCGGGCGTGATCAACCACGAGTACTTCGACGTGCGCATCTTCGACGACGACGACAACGAGGTGCCCCGCGGCACCGACGGAGAGATCGTCGTCCGACCCAAGCGCCCGCACACGATGTTCGAGGGCTACTGGGGCCGGCCGGAAGCCACCGTCGAGACGTCGCGCAACTGGTGGTACCACACCGGCGACATCGGCCGGATCGACGACGAGGAGTTCCTGTACTTCGTCGATCGCAAGGCCGACTACCTCCGCCGGCGCGGCGAGAACATCTCCTCGTTCGAGGTCGAGCGGGTGCTCATGGGCCACGGAGCGCTGGCGGACGTCGCCGTGCACGCGGTGTTCTCCGAGCTGACTGAGGACGACTTGAAGGTCACGGCGACGCTCGCTGAGAACGCCGAGCTCACGGAGGAGGAGCTCTTCCGCTGGTGCGTCGACGAGCTGCCGTACTTCGCGCTCCCCAGGTACATCGAGTTCCGCGCCGCGCTGCCGCGCAGCCCGGTGGGCCGCGTCTTGAAGCGGGACCTGCGAGATGAGGCGCTCGGGCCCGGCGTGTGGGACGCGGAGCGAGCCGGCATCGACTACGAGCGGCGCTGACCTCAGGTCGAGTGCGCCGCGCCTCGCGCTCGCAGCTCGTACTTGAGCACCTTGCCGCTCGCGTTGAGCGGGAGCGCGTCCACCACCTCCACCGACCGGGGGACCTTGTAATTGGCCATCTCGGTTCGGCACCACTCGATCAGCCGGGCCGGATCGATCGCGGCGCCGGCGCGGGGCACGACGAACGCTCGTCCGACCTCACCGAGCCGGTGATCGGGCACACCCACGACCGCCACCTGTCCCACATCGGGATGGTGGAGGATCATGCCTTCGATCTCCGCCGGGTAGGCGTTGAACCCGCCCACGATGAACATGTCCTTCACCCGGTCGGTGATGCGCAGGTTCCCGGCACCGTCGAGCACGCCGATGTCGCCGGTGTGCAACCACCCCTCAGCGTCGATCGCCTCGGCCGTGGCCGTCGGATCGCCGTAGAACCCGGCCATGACGTTGTAACCCCGCACGACCACCTCGCCGGCGTCGCCGGCGGGGACGCGCTGACCCGTGGAGCCGATCACGCAGACCTCCACGTTCGGGATCGCTCGGCCGGCGGTGCTCGCGATCGTCTCGGGATCGTCGTCGTGACGGCACATGGTGGCGATGCCGGTGGCCTCCGTCAGCCCGTAGCCCGTCACGATCGTCTTGAACGTGAGCTCGGAGCGCATCCGGCGGATCATCTCCACTGGGACAGCCGCCGCACCGGTGACCGCGAGGCGCAGGGACGACAGGTCGAACTGGGACCGCTCCGGATGATCCAGGATCGTCTGATAGATGGTCGGCGGACCGGGCAGCATCGTGATCCGTTCGGCATCGACCATGCGCATCACGCTGGGAACGTCGAAGACCGGATGCGGGACGATCGTGGCTCCCTTGAGGATGCTGGCCAGGATCCCGGCCTTGAGCCCGAACGCATGGAAGAACGGGTTGAGGATCAGGTAGCGGTCCTCATCGCGCAGGCCCACCACGTCGGACCAAGCCGTGTAGGCGCGGACGCTTGCGCCGTGCCGGAGCATCGCCCCTTTGGGTGCGCCCGTTGTGCCGGAGGTGAACAGGATGTCCGAGATGTCGTCGGGACCGACGTCGGGAAGCGCCTCCGGTGCCGCAACGGCACGACCAAGGAAGGTCGACCACGATGTCGTGCCTCCGCGATCAGGCCCGTCCAGCACGACGATCTCTGCCAGTGCGGGGGGAGGGGTGCCCAACAGCGCGACGTAGTCGGTCGACAGGAAGTCGGTGACCGTGAACAGCAGCCGTGCGCCCGACGTGGTGAGCACGTGCTGGGCCTCTGAACCCCGAAAGCGGGTGTTCAGGGGGACGACGATCGCGCCCGCGCAATGGATGCCGAGCGCGGCGACCGCCCACCGGCCCCCGTTCGGGGCCCAGATCGCGACGCGGTCGCCGGGGCGGACGCCGCTCGCGATGAGCGCGCGGGCCGCCTCCTCCGCCGCCGCGAGCAGCTCCGCGTAGGACAGACGCATCGCTCCGTCAACGAGCGCCTCCTGCTGACCGGAACGGTGAGCGGCGGCTCGCAACGCGCCCGGCACGGTCAACGGAGTGGAAAGCATGGATGACAAACATACGGCAAAGCCGACGCGACCTAGTAGTTACTAGATTGCATATATTATGAAAAAGAAGTACGGTCAGCTCGATCTATTGACGGTCCCGCGGGGCCACTGATCGTCCGGCGCACAGCCGGCGAGGGGGAGAGGTACGCATGCGTTCACGCGAGATCGCGGCACTCGTCGTTGTGTCGCTGGTCCT
>JBEEGB010000104.1:0-5194 GCA_041166585.1 Acidimicrobiaceae bacterium | reverse complement strand
GCTGGTTCGTCGACCGCCTCTGCCCCAAGGTGCTCGTCGCGACGCAGACCAAGGTGATCGAGGCCGTCGTCGACCTCGACGGCCGCTGGCTGCCGTCGACGCCGGTGATCTCCGTCCATGCTCCAGTCGACGTGCTGTGGCTGGTCGGCGCGGTCCTGTTGGCACCGCCGGTCACCGCGTGGGCGCTCGACACCTACGGAGGCACCGCGCTCGCTCACGACGCAGTGAAGCTGGCGGCATCCCAGGTGCTCGAGATCCCGCTGCCGGCCGACCACGACACCTGGCGGGAGGGAGCCCGCCTGCTGGAGTCGGGCGCCCCGGTCACCGAGGTCGGGCACGTGATGAACGATGCCTATGGAGCCGGCGATGACGTGCTGGCGTGGTGGTCGGCGCGGCTGGCGCCCGCCCGTGATCGCGTTTGACAGCACGACAGCACCTGTCGTTCACTACGCACCAACATCTCGAGCGGCCCGCGAGGGTCCGGCAACCTGGCACGGACAGCCAAGGTGCCCACTGCCTCACGGCAGGATGTGGTCTCGTACGGGACAACCAAGTGTCCGGGAGGTGAAGTGGTAGGAGGAGCAGAGGACGGCCGCCCGACCGGGGCGCACAGGTCGCACCCCTCGACGCTGCCCGCGTCCGGGGCGTGGCGACCGGGGGACCCGCCCGGGAACCGGCGGTTCGTGCCCCTCGCCGTCGACCGGCCCTTCGTCCTCGAGGGCGGCGGGACGCTCCGTGACGTCAGCCTCGCCTACGAGACGTGGGGGACGCTCGACGCGGCCGGTGCGAACGCGGTCCTCGTCTGCCACGCGCTCACCGGCGACAGCCACGCCGCGGGCCCGGCCGGCGCCGGTCATCTGACGCCGGGGTGGTGGGGCGGCCTCATCGGTCCCGGCCGGCCGCTCGACACCGACCGCTACTTCGTCGTGTGCGCCAACATCCTCGGCGGCTGCCAGGGCACGACCGGGCCGGCGTCGCCTCACCCCGACGACGGCCTCCCGTACGGTCCCCGGTTCCCGGTGGTGTCGATCCGCGACTGGGTCCGTTCGCAGGCGGTGCTCGCCGACCACCTCGGCGTGTCGCAGTGGCTGACCGCGATCGGCGGATCGATGGGCGGCATGCAGGTGCTCGAGCTCGCGGTGATGTTCCCCGACCGCGTGCGGTCGATCATCCCCATCGCCACCTGCACGGCCGCGACCGCGCAGCAGATCGGTTGGTGGAGCACCGGGCGCCGGATCATCCAGCTCGACCCGAACTTCCGGGGCGGCTGGTACTACGACGCGCCGCCGGGCGAAGGGCCCCACGAGGGGTTGAGCGTGGCCCGCATGGTGAGCCAGATCACCTTCCGCAGCGACGACGTGTTCACCGACCGCTTCGGGCGCGAGGTGGTCGAGCCCCTCGACGGCGGGTTCTCGCTCTGGCAGCGCTTCCAGGTCGAGCGCTACCTCGAGTACCACGGCGACAAGCTGGTCCGCCGCTTCGACGCGAACACCTACCTGCTGCTCACGAAGGCGATGGACCTGCACGACGTCGGGCGGGGCCGAGGCGGCGCGGCAGAGGCGCTCGCGCGCGTGAAGGTGCCGGTGCTGGCGATGGGCATCAGCTCTGATCTGCTGTACCCGGCGTACCAGTCGAAGGAGATCGCCGAGCTGGTGCGGGCCGGCGGCGCGCCGGCGGAGTACGTCGAGCTCGACAGCCCGCACGGCCACGACGCGTTCCTGCTCGAGGCGGACCAGGTGGGCGCGGCTGTGGGCCGGTTCCTCGAAGAAGTGGAGAAGGACGATGGCTGAGGACATGAACGACGCCTGGCACGCCGAGACCAAGGCCGTTCGTGCCGGCCGACGCTTCAGCGGCGAGTCCCTCGCGCCCGCGCTCTGGCCGTCCACGACGTACGTGAACCGGTCCGTCGACGAGCAGCTCGGGCGGGCGCGGTCGGTGCACCCGGCCAACTTCTACAGCCGCAACGGCAGCCCCACGGTGGTGGAGTTCGAGGAGGCGATCGCCGCGCTCGAGGGAGCGGAGGCAGCCTTGGCCTTCGGCTCAGGGATGGGTGCCATCACGTCGGTGCTGCTCACGTTCTGCTCGACCGGTGATCACGTCGTCGCGCAGAGCCGCACCTTCTCGGTGACGAACCAGCTGTTCACGATGCTGTGCCCGCGGCTCGGCATCGACGTGACCTTCGTGGACGGCACCGACGCCGAAGCCGTCAAGGCCGCGGTGCGGCCGGGCAAGACGCAGGTGGTCTTCGTGGAGACCCCCGCCAACCCCGGCCTCGAGCTGGTCGACCTCGACGCCATCGGCTCGATCCAGGGCCCGTTCACCGTCGTCGACGGCACGTTCGCCCCGCCGCCGGTGCAGATGGCGCTCGAGCACGGCGTCGATCTGGTCGTCCACGCCGCGACGAAGGGAATCGCCGGCCACAACGACGCGATGCTCGGCGTCATCGCGGGCGAGCGTGACCTCGTCGACGCGGTGTGGGGCCATCACCTGATCCACGGTGCGGTCGCGTCGCCGTACGACGCGTGGAACGCGCTGCGGGGCATCCGCACGCTCAACGTGCGCGTGCGGCAGCAGGCCGAGACCGCGCAGGCCCTGGCCGAGGCACTCGAGGCGCACCCGGCGGTGGCGAGGGTCTCCTACCCCGGCCTCGACTCGCACCCGCAGCGCGAGCTGGCGAAGCGCCAGATGACCACCGGAGGCACCGTCCTCACCTTCGAGCTCGCCGCCGGCCTCGAGGCCGGCAGGCGGTTCGTCGAAGGCGTCGAGCTCGCACAAGTGGCACCGTCGCTCGGTGGTCCCGAGACGCTCGTCGTGCACCCGCCGACCATGACCGCCGCGACGATGCGGCCGGAGGAGCGGGCCGAGATGGGCATCGGTGAAGGGATGATCCGCGTGTCGGTCGGCCTCGAGCACGCCGACGATGTGATCGCTGACTTCCGTCAGTCGCTCGACCGTCCATGACGTACGACTACGTCGTCGCGGACGTCTTCACCGACGTCGCGCTCGCGGGCAACCAGCTCGCGGTGTTCCCCGATGCCAGCGGCATACCGGAAGCGCTGCTGCAACCGCTTGCACGCGAGATCGGCTTCTCGGAGACCACGTTCGTCTACCCGGGTGACAAGGTCCGCATCTTCACGCCCGCGCAGGAGCTGCCGTTCGCGGGGCACCCGGTCCTCGGGACCGCGGCGGTGCTCGCCGCGGCGCGGCAGGTCGATCGCATCGAGCTCGTCACCGGCCGGGGGACGATCCCTGTTCAGTTCGACGGCCGCGGTCGGGGACGGATGACCCAGCCGATCCCGACCTGGACGGCCTTCGGCGGCGACGAGGTTGCGCTGTTCGCCGCGCTCGGCGTCTCCGGCTCCGTGCTCCCCGTGGAGGTCTACGACATCGGGATCCACCACCTGTACGTGGTGCTCGGCTCGGTCGATGCGGTCGCCGCGCTGCGACCGAATTCGGCACGGCTCGACTCGGTGGCGGGAGCCACGGGTGTGAGCTGCATCGCCGGAACGGGCACGGCGTGGAGGTCGCGGATGTTCGCACCCGGCCTTGGTGTCATCGAGGATCCCGCGACCGGCTCGGCCGCGGGCCCGCTCGCCGTCCACCTCGCCCGGCACGGCCGCATCGACTGGGGCACGGAGATCACGATCACCCAGGGCGTCGAGCTGCAGCGACCGTCCACGCTCTTCGCCGTCGCCCGTGGCTCGGCGATGGAGATAGGCACCGTCGAGGTCGCGGGGGATACGGTCATCGTCGGTCGAGGTTCGTTCGAGCTGTAGGGGGAGAGCCGATGGGAACCGTGCTCCGAGGCGCACTGGTCATCGACGGCACCGGGTCGCCTGGCGCCGTCACCGACGTGCTCATCGAGGGGGACCGCATCGTCTCCGTCGGCCCTGCAGATGCGACCGGGCACGAGGTGATCGACCTCGACGGTCTCGTGCTGGCGCCGGGCTTCGTCGACATCCACACGCATTACGACGCGCAGATCACGTGGGACCCGGACTTCACGCCGTCGTCGTGGCACGGCGTGACGACGGTTGTCATGGGCAACTGCGGCTTCGGCATCGCGCCGACCCGCCCCGAGCACCGGGCGGTGATCGCCCGCACGCTCGAGAACGTGGAGGGCATGTCGGTCGAGGCGCTCACCGAGGGCATCGACTGGTCGTTCGAGACGTTCCCCGAGTACCTCGACGCGATCGAGCGCACGCCGATGCGGCTCAACGTCGGGGCGATGGTGGGGCACACGCCGGTCCGGCTCTACGTGATGGGCGATGACGCCACCGAGCGCGTCGCGACACCTGAGGAGATCGAGACGATGCGGCTCATCGTGGCCGACGCGATCGCCGCAGGCGCCATCGGCTTCGCATCGTCTCAGGCGCCGACCCACTCGGGTGACGGTGGCAAGCCCGTGCCGTCGCGGTTCGCAACGATCGAGGAGATCACCCGCCTCGCCTCCGTGATGGGCGACGCCGGCACCGGCGTCTTCCAGGCCACCATCGGGGCCGGCTTCTACATCAAAGAGCTCGCGGCGCTCGCGGAGGAGATCGGACGTCCCGTGACGTGGACCGCGCTCCTCACGATGGCGGAGGCGCCCGGGCACGCGATGGCTGAGCTCGACAAGCAGGCCGCGCTGCCGGGTGAGGTGTGGCCACAGATCGCGTGCCGCCCGCTCGTGTTCCAGATCACGCTGGAGGATCCGTTCCCGCTGGCGATGGTGGCGGGCTTCGACGAGGTGCTGTCCGCCCCCCGGGCTCGCCGCGCCGATGTCTATGCCGACCCGGCATGGCGGGACCGAGTGCGGCCGGGGATGGAGCAGGTGTGGGGGCACGCCTTCCGCAAGATCACGATCGACGAGACCGAGGTGCACGGCGCGCTCGGCAACGCGACGCTCACGGAGATCGCGGAGTCGCGCGGCGTGCATCCCGTCGACGCGATGTTCGACCTCGCCCTCGAGGAAGACCTCAAGACGCGGTTCCGCTTCGTGCTCGTGAACGACGGTGAGGACGAGATCGGTCAGCTGCTCAACGACAACCGGGCGGTGCTCGGTCTGTCCGACGCGGGTGCCCACGCATCCCAGATATGCGACGCCTGCTTCTCCACCCACCTGCTCGGCTATTGGGTGCGCGAGAAGGGCGCGGTGTCGCTCGAGCAGGCGGTGCACCGCCTGACGGCGCACGCGGCGCACGTGTTCCGCATC
>JBEEGB010000103.1:0-4391 GCA_041166585.1 Acidimicrobiaceae bacterium | reverse complement strand
CTGCACGAAGGTCGCGTGCGTGAGCGCGTCCGCGACGGCCTTGCCGCCCTCGGGCGGTGTAGTCGGGTCGTACTCGTCGGCCAGCACGAGCGTCGGGATGTCGCTGCGGACCGGTTCGTTGTACGACGCGTCGACGGACGGCACGTTCCAGAGCTCGCACGGTTCCGGCGACAGCGCGAAGAACGACGTGAGGAACGGATCACCCGCGAGCACTTGATCCTCCGTCGTGCGTTGCAGGCGCTGCTTGTCGGCGCAGTCGACGCTCAACGTGTCGCCTTCGGCCGCGCCGGTCAGGCTGTCCAGACCCGCAGTTCCCAGCTGCTGCGCGACCGTGGCTGCGAACGCATCTCGGTCGGGCAGTCGATGGATCACCATCGGCAGCAACGGGAGCAAGGTGCTGCTGTACATCGCGTTCCAGATGCCGGCAGCCGCGTCATAGCCGGTGAGGACGAAGTGGCGCGTCGCCCCGGTGGGGTCTTGGACGTCGGCCTCGAACGGTCGAGCGTTCCAGTCGTCCACGAGGTGTCGGAGCTGACCTCGGAGGTCTGGGAAGTCGCGGTCACACGCGGCGTCGGCCGCGCAACCCGCCGCGAGCGTGTCCAGCGCCCGGTGGATGACGTCGGCGCGCTGCTGTCCGTCGATCGGCGCGTCGGGTGGCACGACGGAGTCGATGATGACGCTGCGCACACCCTCCGGATGTCGTCGCTCCATCTCGAGTGCGACCGAGGTGCCGTAGCTGACGCCGAACAAGTTCCACGTCGCGATCCCGAGCGCGCGCTTGAGGTCAGCGGCGTCGTCGGAGGTGATCGTGGTCGAGAACTTCGACAGGTCGATGCCCCGCGCGACGAGATCAGCGCGGCATTGGCGCAAGGCGTCGATCGTGGCCGCGGCCTCGCTGGCCGGAGGGCCGGCCGCGCTCAGCGCCGCCACCGTGACGTCATAGACGGCCGGGCAGTCGAGGTTCGGCTTCGCACCGCCGGTGCCCCGCTGGTCGAAGAAGATCACGTCGCGGTTCGTCACGTAGCCGGCGCCGAGGAAGCGTGCCACTGAGGTGAGGCCGGGTGCACCGGGTCCGCCGGAGAAGTAGACGAGTGGGTCGGTCTGCTTGGTGACGCCAGCCGGCGGGTGGAGGATCGCGACCGGCAGCTCGGCCTTCGCTCCGTCGGCGCTGCTGCGGTCGAGCGGCACCGTCAGCACGCCGCACTCGATGCGAGCGTCAGCCGGCACCTCGTCGTTGCACGGCCCGCTCGAGTAGGTGGGCGTGTACACGGGTGGAGCAGGTGACGCGCTCGACGCCGCGGACGATGCTGCGCTCCGCGGCTTCGCATCGGACGAGCACGCGCAGGCGAGCAGCGCCACCGCCACTGCCACGACGGCTGCCGGACCGCGCACGAGGACACGGTAGTGGTCGCTCAAATCTGGTTCGGGGTGGTCGCGGGGATGGCGTCGTCCGTCACGAGCAGGACTCGCTCGCCGATCGTGAGCTGCCCGCCGTCCACATCGATCCAGCGGCCGGCACCGTTGGCGAGGCGATCGAACGGTTGCCCCAGATGGCCCTCGACGGTGTAGATGAGCCCGCCGTGGGTGACCGCGAGCACGTCGCCGCTTCCCACCTCGGTCTCGATGCGCGAGATCGCGGCGAGAGCGCGGGCGAGCACCGACTCGTCGCTCTCCCATCCCGGCGGCCGTCGCTCCTGTGCCTTCGTCCGGTCGCGTGGCGCGAAGGCACCCCGGCTCTCAGGGAGGTAGCCCGGGTAGCGCTCGTCGATCTCCGCCCGGGTGAGCCCCGACCACTCGCCGGCGTCGCGCTCGCGCAGGTCAGCGTCGATGACGACGGGCCCCACGCCCAGCTCGGCTGCGATGATCGCCGCGGTCTCCGCCGCACGCACGAGGTCGCTGGCGAACACCGCCCCGACGGCGCCAAGCGCGTGCGCGGCTGCACGGGCCTGCAGGCGACCGAGGTCGCTCAGCGGCGGGTCGGCCTGGCCCTGCCACCGACCAAGGGCGTTCCACTCGGACTGGCCGTGGCGCACGAGGAGGATCCGGACGGGCATCCGCCGACGGTAGCGGGGCGACCCGGCGGGTAGTTTCGCGTCATGGCGCTCCCCATCGAGAAGCTCGGTACGCGATACGCACCGGTCACGACGGTCATCGACCCCGATCGAGCGAAGGCCTACGCCGCCGCCACCAACGACCCGAACCCCGCGTACACCTCGGGGAAGTACGCGCCGCCGGTGTTCGGCGTGGTGCCGACATGGGGACAGATGCTCGCGGCTTCCGCCGACGTGATCCCGCCCGAAGCGCTGCTGTTCATCGTCCACGGTGAGCAGGACATGCACTTCCATCAGCCGCTCGTGCCGGGCGCGGTGCTCACCACGGCGGCGGAGGCGTACGCGATCCGCGTCGGCAGCTCGGGCTCGCGGCTCGTGGTGAAGGTCGAGAGCGTCGACGAGGCCGGAGCTCTGGTGCTCACGCAGTACGTCACGATCTTCGTGCGGGGCATGGCCGACGGCGAGTCGGGCGGACCCGACAAGCCCGTGCACGACTTCCCCGACGCGGCTCGCTCGAAGAAGGTCGGCGAGCACACCGTCCACGTCGACGACGATCAGACCTTCCGCTACCGCGACGCGTCGGGCGACGAGATGCCGATCCACCTCGACGACGCGGTCGCCAAGAGCGTGGGCCTGCCAGGGATCATCGCCCACGGCCTGTGCACGATGGCGATGTGCAGCCAGGCGGTGATCGCCATCACGTCCGATGGTGACCCCGGCCGGCTCAAGCGCCTGGCCGTGCGCTTCGCGTCGAACGTCTTCCCTGGCAACGACGTGGACGTCGAGGTGTTCGATGCGGGGACCACGGACGCGGGGCTGCGTGCGTACGCGTTCGAGGCGACCTCGGCCGGTGCCGTCGTCGTCAAGAACGGGTGGGCCGAGGTCGAGGCATAAGGCGCGCTTGGCCGTCCTGCGCCTCTTCGCCGCTGCCCGACAAGCCGCTGGTACCGGCCGCGACCTCGTACCCGGCACCACCGTCGGCGCCGTGCTGGCTGAAGCGCGGGCGCGCTACGGCAACGGCTTCGAGGCGGTGTTGGCCACGTGCCGCGTGTGGGTGAATGGCGACGCGGCCGACGACGCGACCGTCGTCGGGGACGACGACGAGGTCGCGGTGCTGCCGCCGGTCTCGGGCGGAGCCGGGTAGGCGCGGGTGGCCGCCAAGAGCCGAACCGGGCGACGTCGCTCCGCGCCCCCGACCGCTGCGCAGGGCGAGGGCCAACCGGTCTGGAAGGAGGTCGAGGAGCGCGAGAGTCGAAAGGTCCGCAACCGCGTGCGCAAGCGGCGCACCAACCGCAGACGGCTGGCGGTGGTCTACGACATCGACGGGCCGCGGGTCCGCCTCGGCATCCTCTGGTTCCTCGTCACCGGGACGGCGCTGCTCTTCGGTCCGCTCGCGCTCGCGCTGGTCTACGGCGCGACGGCCGGCGTCGCTGCCGCCCAGACAGCCACCGCCTTCCGCAAGCTCGGTCGGCGCGCCAACCGTGAGGCGGCGGCGGCGATCGCAGCCGCTCTCCCGCTGGCGGCGGCCGTCACGACCGGGCTCCTCGGCGTGGCGATCCTGGCCGGAGTGGGTCTGACCGTGTTCCTCGCGGTGAGCCGGGCTGCGACCGCCCGCCGGGCGACACCCGTCGCGGACGCCGCCCTCACGATCCGGTGCTGGCTCTTCGTGGGGTTCGCCGCCTCGTGCGTCGTGATCGCCGATCGGTTCGCGATCGGTGGGGGAGTCGGTCTGGTCCTGCTCGTCGCCGCGTACGAGACCGGCGACTACATCATCGGCTCCGGAGCGCGAAACCCGTACGAGGGACCGGTGGCGGGCGCGGCTGCGATCCTCGTCGTCACCTTCGCGATCACGGCGCTGGGCATCGAACCGTTCACGTTCCCCGCGTCGTTCGCGCTCGGCGCGATGGCGGCCGTCCTGTGCCCCGCCGGTCAGCTGATGGCGTCCGCGATCTTGCCGTCGGTCACCGCTCCGGCTCCGGCCATGCGCCGGCTCGACTCGCTCCTCCTGCTCGCCCCGGCCTGGGCCTTCGTCATCGGCCGCCTCGTCTAACGACGAGCCGCACGTCGAGCCGAGGGCGCCGCGCGCGCGACCGAAGGGAGCTGCGGACGCAACCGAGCGAGACTCGAATTACGGAGAGGGTCCGTTCACGGGGACCGTGCCCCCACCGCCCCCGCCTGACGGTGGCGAGGTCGTGGTCGGTGCGGTGGTCGAGTGCGGGATCGTGGTCGGCGGCGCGGTCGTCGTCGGCGGCAAGGTGACCGACGAGGCCGTGGGCGCCGTCGTCGTGCTCGCCTCCGTGGTGCTCGTCGACTCGGTGGTGGTCGTGAGGTCCGTGCCGA
>JBEEGB010000102.1:0-4607 GCA_041166585.1 Acidimicrobiaceae bacterium | reverse complement strand
CCCTCGGGGTGCGGGAAGTCGTTGCCCCACATGATGTTGTCGACACCGATCTCGTAGCGCTGCGCGAGCTCGCGCCGCTTGGTGTTCGAGGCGCCGATGAACACGTTGCGGTCGAAGTACTCGCTCGGCCGCATGCTCAAGCCCTCGGCCACCGAGCCGACCTTCTTCGCCCCGTGGTTGCGGTCGTACATGTTGTCCATGAACCAGAGGACGTTCGGCGCGATCCAGGCACCGCTCTCGGTGATCACGAACCGCAGGTTCGGGTGGCGCTCGAAGACGCCGGACCACAGCAGGAACCAGAGCGGCCGCCAGGCCCACCACTGCACCTCGGTGACGTAGATGCCGAGGAAGTTGCCGTACTCCTCCCGCGGTGCGGGGCCCGAGTGGGTGTGCACCGGCATGGCGAGCTCCTCGCACACGTCCCACACCGGCTCGTAGCGCGCGTCGTGGTACGGCGCGTACGGCGCCCACGTCGCCGGGATGAGCACACCGCCCCGCAACCCGTCGACGTGGGCCCGGCGAACCTCGGCGACCGCGGCGTCGATGTCGCCGAGGATCGGGAGGATGGCGACCCCGGCGCGCCGCTCGGGGCTGTCCTGGCAGAGCTCGGCCAGCCAGCGGTTGTGCGCCCGCGCCCCGCCGAGCGCGAGGTCGGGGTCGATCGCTCCCGACAGGCCGAGGCCGGCACCGAAGGGCGCCGCGGTGCCGCCGGTGACCGCGTCGGCGTCCGGGAAGATCACCTCACCGGTCACGCCGTCCGCGTCGAGCTCCTTGTCGCGCCGGGCGGCGTCCCATCCGCCGCGGAGGCCTTCCTCGTTCTCGGCGAACCACTTCTCCTCGAACTCCTCGTTGCGCAGCCCCAGGTCCTTCATCTCCTGGAGCCGGGTCTCCCGCTCGCCGAGGAACTCGTCGAACGCGCGGTGGTACCTCGCCTCGAGGTAGGGCCGGTACTGCTCGGTGGGGAGGCCGGCGTGGCAGTCGGCCGAGATGACGAGGTAGCGGTCGCCTGCCATCAGTCGCCGCTCATCGGAGCGTCGCCGCCGGGACCGGCGGCAGGTCGAGCACCTGCATCACGTCGTCATAGCGCTGGTGGACGTACGGGAGCAGCCCCTCGGCCGGCACCCGGCCCACGACCTTGCCGCGCTGCTCGCTCTGACGCTCGCCGAAGGAGATGTCGACGAGCCGCACGATCTCGAGGTCGGCGACGGGATCGAACGCCGACTCGCGGAGCGTCACCGTTCCCTCGACCCGGGCGAGCGAGCGGGTGCGCTCGTCGCGATGGCAGTACACGAGCGCGGGATCGTCGTCGAGCCCGCTGCCGTCCGGCGAGGGGAGGAACTTGAAGTAGAAGTCGAGCTTGGTGGACGGCTCGGGCGTCTCGAGCTGCTCGACGATGCGCCCGTTCACCTCGACGAACGTCGTGTCGTGCCGCGCCAACGTGGCGGTGACCCGATCGTCGTCTCGGTGCACCTCCACCTCGCCCAGCTTCTTTGGCTCGCCGAACACCTCGCGACCCCCGATGAGGGCGCGCTCGGTGGTCATCGGCATCACCAACGGGTACCAACCCTCGACGCCGTCGTGGCGGGCGGCGACGCCGACGGAGCCAGCGCCGAGCGGTGTGCCGGCGATGTCGACCTGGCTGATGTTGACCCGCACGAGCGGACGGTCGCCCGGCTCGAGCGGCGGGGGCAGCACGGCGGCGACGATCTCGGGATGCGTCTCCCAGACCGCGGTGATGCCGTACGACCACACGTCGGGAACCGTCCGCCGCGCCTCGCGTGATGCCTGCAGCTCCTCGGCCGTCCTCGGCCCGTACCGGACTCGTCGCATGGCTTCCCCCTGGTCGCTCGACGGCCGCCGACTGTAACACCGTTCGTGTAACGTCGTTCCATGGATCAGCTCACCGGCAGGGTCGCCGTCGTCACCGGTGGAGCGAGCGGGATTGGCCGTGCGATGGGCGAGCGCTTCGCCCGCGAAGGCATGCGTGTCGTGCTCGCGGACGTGGAAGAGCCGGTGCTCGACGAGGCGGTGGACGCCATCCGCTCCAGCGGCGGTGAGGCCATCGGTGTGGTCACGGACGTGACCCGGTTCGAGTCGGTGCAGGCGTTGGCCGCGCTCGCGATCGAGAGCTACGGCGCGGTCCACGTCCTGTGCAACAACGCGGGCGTGGGCTCCGGCGCCGAGGGTGCGATGTGGGACTACGGCCTCACGGACTGGGGCTGGGCCACCGCGGTGAACGTGTGGGGTGTGATCCACGGGATCAAGGCGTTCGTGCCGACGCTCGTCGCGCAGGGTGAGCCGGCGCACGTGATCAACACCTCATCGGGCAACGGTGGCGTCTCGCCGTTGCCATCGACGCCGGTCTACGCGATGACCAAGGCGGCCGTCGTCACCATCACCGAGTGCCTCCACGCGCAGCTCGCCGGCGCCGCGCCCCACGTGAAGGCGTCCGTCCTCTTCCCCGGTCCGAACATGCTGCGCACGGGGCTCTGGACGTCGCAACGCAACCGTCCGGCGTCCTACGCGCCCGAGCGGGCGCGGACCACGCCGACGAAGTCACTGGACGACTACGACAAGGCCATGCGGGCGGCCGGGCTCGAGCCGCAGTACACCGAGGTGGACGAGGTGGCCGCGCAGGTGGTCGACGCCATCCATGCCGAGCGCTTCTGGATCCTGCCCGAGAGCGACCGCGCCGACGAAGCGATCAGGGCCAGGACGGCATCGATGCTGTCTCGCTCCAACCCGGACTACCTCCACCCGTTCGTGCTGGACGCGTGAGCACGCAACGGGAGGTCGAGCGGGTCTCGCGGGACCGGGTGCTCGACGCGGCGATGGAGATCGTCGAGCTCGAAGGGGTGGAGCGGCTGACGATGCGCCGGCTGGCGAGCGCGCTCGGCGTGGCGCCGACAGCCATCTACTGGCATGTCGGGAACCGACACGAGCTGCTCGGCGAGCTCGTCGATCGCATCATCGACGACGTCGGCGCGGTCGCCCCGAGGGGGCGGACGCCGACCACGCGCATCCTGTCGATCGCTCAAACGCTCAGGGCGCACCTGCTCGAGCGGCCCCATCTCGTCGGTCTGGTGAACGAGCACGGCCGCACGGCGGTGATGTTCCTTCCCGCGCAGAGCGCGCTCGCTCGTGAGCTGTCGAGCGCCGGGCTCCCCGCCAAGCGGGCGGCGCTCGCACTGCGCGCCGTGCTCTTCTGCGTGGTGGGGTTCGTGCTCCTCGAGATCAACATGGCGCGATCGCCGGAGCAGCACCCCACCACCGAGGACCTGTGGCGGGCCCGCGACGACCCCGGCATCGACCCTGCCCTACGAGCGCAGCTCGCCGCCGGGTTCGCCATCACCGACGTGTTCGACTTCACCCTGCGAGGCGTCCTCGCCGAAGCCATGGCCTGAGGATCAGAGGCTCTCGCCGATCACGGCCTTGGCCCGGAGCTCGGCGATGGCGTCGTCATCGAGGCCGGCTTCGTGGAGCACCTCGTCGTTGTGCTGGCCGAGGGTCGGCGCCGGCCGGTGCAGCCAGCGCTCGACGCGCGAGAAGCGGAACGGCATGCCCGGCAGCTCATGGGCGCCCGTGACCGAGTGCTCGTGCAGCTCGAACAAGCCGCGGTGCTGGAGCTGGACGTTGTGGGACACATCGCGGGTGGGGATCACCACCGCGGCAGGGACCCCCGCGCCGTTGAGCGCATCGGCGGTCTCGTCCGCATCACGATCGCCGCACCAGTCGGCCAGCTCCGCATCGAGCTGGTCGTGCGCGGCGCGGCGGCCGTCGACCGTCGCGGTGCCTTCCGGAGCCGGCTCGCCCAGCACGCCGCGCAGCGCGAGCCACTGCGCGTCGGTTGCGACCGCCACCGCGAGCCAGCGGTCCTCGCCGGCGCACCGGTACAGGCCTTGCGGTGCGGCCCCGGCGCTGCGGTTGCCCTCCCGGGCGAGCAGTGCGCCCGAAGCTCCGTGCTCGACCACCTGCTCGGCGGCGACGTTGAGCGCCGACTCGACCATCGCCGCCTCGACCAGGCGTCCCTGGCCGTCACGGTCCCTCGCCTCGAGCGCGAGGAGCGTGGCGAACGCGCCATGCATGCCAGCGAGCGGATCACACGTGCCTCGCACGAGGACGGGCGGACCATCGGGCCAGCCGGTCACCCACGCCATCCCCGCCATGCACTCCATCGTCTGCGCGAAGCCGGTGCGCTCGCGCCACGGCCCGTCGAGCCCGAACGCGGGCATGCGAACCATCACGAGGTGCGGGTGCAGGCGGTGCACCTCATCCCAATCGAGGCCGAACTGCTCCATCACCCGAGGGGTGAAGTTCTCGATGAGGACATCCGCGCCGGCGAGCAGCCGGTGCAGCACCTCGATCCCCGCGTTTCGCGAGCGGTCGAGCGTGATGCCTCGCTTGCCCGTGTTCACGCTGTGGAAGAGCGCTCCCCACTCCCACCACTGGTCCTCGCTCGGTGGCTTCATCGTGGTGAAGCGCGCCCCGTCCGGCCGGGACGCGGACTCCACCTTCACGACGTCGGCTCCGAGGCACGCCAGCGCGTGCGGCGCGGACGGACCGGCCCACCACGCGGTCAGGTCGATGACCTTGAGACCGTGCAGCGG
>JBEEGB010000101.1:0-3387 GCA_041166585.1 Acidimicrobiaceae bacterium | reverse complement strand
CACCGTGAACACGACCCCCTTCACGTTGGTCGCGAACGTGGCGTCGAAACCCTCCTCGGTGATCGAGCCCAAAGCTCCGTTCACGCCGCCGCCTGCGTTGGCCACCAACACGTCGATGCTGCCCTTCTTGTCCGTCACCGTTGTAAAGAGAGCGTCGAGCTCGTCCAGGTTGGACGAGTCGGCCCGGACACCCTCGACGTTCTGACCGATCTCCGCCACCGCGTCATCCAGCGCGGCCTGACGGCGGCCGCTGATGAACACGTACGCCCCCTGAGCCACGAACGCCTTCGCGATGGCGAGGCCGATGCCCGTGCTGCCGCCGGTCACAACCGCCACCTTGCCCTGCAGTGTCTTGCTCATCCTTCGACTCCTGTCCGGCGACCGTTCTGGACGACCCGGTACAGAACTTAGAAGGTTCTGGACGAACTAGTCAACAACTTCCGTTGCTGGCGGAGGAAGTGTCGTTCGGCGGGGTTCGAGCTGAGCTCGATGGCGCGGTCGTAGGCCGCGACGGCGCCGTCTCGGTCGCCGGCGCGGGTGAGGAGATCGGCGTGTGCCGCGTGGTACGGCTGGTAGTCGGCGAGCGTCGTGGTGTCGAGCGCGGCGAGTGCTGCGAGACCAGCGGCCGCGCCGTGGAGCTCAGCGACGGCGATCGCTCGGTTGAGCGCCACGACCGGGTTCGGGCGCAAGGCGTAGAGCTGGTCGTAGAGCGTGATGATCTGCGTCCAGTCGGTTGCGTCGGCCGTCGTCGCGTCGGCGTGCACGGCGGCGATCGCCGCTTGGATCTGGAACGCGCCGGGCTGGTTGCGACGGAGGCAGGCGCGTACGAGCTCGTGTCCTTGACGGATGAGCGAGTGGTCCCATCGACTGCGGTCTTGGTCCGTGAGGCGGATCAGCGATCCGTCGGCATCGGTGCGTGCGGGACGGCGGGCCTCGGTGAGCAGCATCAGCGCGAGGAGCCCGACGGCTTCCGGCTCGTCGGGCATGAGCTCGACAAGGACTCGTCCGACCCGTATCGCTTCGCTGGAGAGATCGGCGCGCGTGAGGGTCTCGCCGGACGTGGCGGTGTGCCCTTCGGTGTAGATGAGATAGATGGCCGCGAGCACGACGCGGAGGCGGTCGGGGAGCTCGGCGGCTCTCGGTATGCGGTACGAGGCATGGTTGTCGCGGAGCTTGCGCTTCGCTCGCACGATCCGTTGCGCCACCGTCGCCTCGGGAACGAGGAACGCACGAGCGATCTCGGGGGTGTCGAGTCCACCCAACAGCCGAAGCGTCAGTGCCACCTGGGCGTCCGCCGCGAGCGCGGGGTGGCAGCACAGGAACATGAGCCGCAGCTGGTCGTCGGCGACGACGTCGACGAACGCATCGAGGTCGTCGAGCTCGGGTCGGGGGTCAGGTTCCATGTCGTCGGGGTGGAGTCGTCGGGCGGCGACGTAGCGGTCCGCCCGGGTCGATTCGCGTCGCAGGCGGTCGATGGCCCGGTTGCGGGCCGTGGTGACGATCCAGCCGCCGGGGTTCGGGGGCACGCCTCGTTGCGGCCATTGCTCGGCGGCGATGGCAAAGGCTTCGGCCACCGCGTCCTCGGCGAGGTCGATGTCGCCGAGGACGCGGATCAGCGTGGCGGTGCACCGGCCCGCCTCTCGATGGAAGACGGCATCGAGGGTCTCCTTCACCCTTGCGCCGGCCGGACCTCAACCGGTCCTTCGCACGCGACCGCCGCCCTGCGCGCCCACTCGAGCGCGGCGTCCAGATCCGGCGCCTCGATCATCCAGAACCCGCCCATCTGCTCCTTGGTCTCCGCGTACGGACCGTCGGTCATCGACACGTCGCCGTCAGTGGATCGCACCACGGTCGCCGACGACGCGGGGTGGAGTCCGGCCGCGAACACCCAGACGCCGGACCGTTCCATCTCGCCGTTGAGCTCGCCGACCTGAGCGCCACGGCGTTGTGCCTCCGGCGACGAGAAGTCGACGACGTAGTCCTCGTCGTGCCAGACCGACAACAGGTATTGAGGCATCTTCACACTCTCCTTTGTCACAGGTTCCGTTTGGGGGGATCAGTCGTCGAGCTGTCGCGCGAGGACGGGAACGATGATCGTGGCAGCGATCAGGTGGGTGGCGACGAGCGCGAGCTTGCTGGCGACGTCGGGAGGGAGCGCGATCGACGGTACGCACGACAGCGCCGTCAGCACTGCGGCGGCCCGGAGGAAGAGGCGATGAGGGTCGGTGCTGCGTCGCTTCAAGACGGCGACGATTAGCCCACCGACGACGGCGCCGACGAAGGTCATCTGCGCAAAGCCGGCGAGCGGGATCATCTCGCCGTCCACGGCAAGCGCCACGCCGGCGGCGTGAACCACGGCGGCAGCCGCGGTCGTGACGGCGGCGGCGGCCAGGCCAACGCCGACGGTCGTTCGAGGCAACGAGCTGGTCGGACGCACCGACTGGCGGTGCGAGGTGGTGAGGGTCGGAGTGCTGATGGACATCGGGGCTTCCCTTCCGCATCGGCGGTGCCCGTTGCACCGCTCACCCCCTCCACGAACGGGAAAGCGGGAATCGACACCCGACTCGAAAGAAAATCCCTGGGCTCCGTGTCGAAACCGCACCGGCCCTCGACGGGTCAAGGCTGCGCGTCGGCTACCAGCTCGTCGAGGACCCCACGCATGAAGGTGAGAGCCTGCTGGCCGTCCAACGCTCGCCCGAGGTCGCGTTGCTTGTCGACGCCGTCTGGTGCGCCGTTGGCGATCCGCTCGACCGCATCGGTGACGACGGCGAGAAGAATCGGATGCCCGGCGTGCCCCGTCTCCTCGAGATGGCCCTCGATTCGTGCAGCATCGGCATACCGACCGAGCTGCGCCATCACGCTCATGAACGCGATGGCGGTCCCGGCCATGTCGTAGATGTCGTCGTTCTCCAAGAGATCGTCGACGTCGGAGTGAACGATCCTGAGCGCACGGGCCCGATCACCTTGTCGGAACGCGGCCATCGCTTCCATCGGCTTGTTGCGCAGATGGGTGCGATCGGGCACCTCGATCGTGGCCGACTCCTCGAACAGCCGGCCGGCCTGTTGTTGGTCGCCCTGGGCCGCCGCGGAGTACCCCTGCATCGTCAGGATCCAGCTCAGCAGGCTTGGGGGTCCGTGTAACCGATAGCGCTCGATCAGGACCGCCATGTGCACATCCGCCTCGATGAAGCGTCCCAGGACCAGCAGCGATCGAGGTACGCCGATGTCGGACAGCTGGGCCAGGTGGTCGTCTCCTGTTCGGCGGAGCTCGGCGGCCACCTGCGGGCACCATCGCACGAGCGCGTTGGCGTCCTGGTACACCATCGCCCGCACGTGATGGATCATCGGGTGGTCGGGCGCGCCGTAGCGCTCGACGAGACGTTCGTA
>JBEEGB010000100.1:0-5316 GCA_041166585.1 Acidimicrobiaceae bacterium | reverse complement strand
CAGCACATCCTCGGTCTCCTGCGGGTAGATGTTCACGCCGCCGGAGATGATCATGTACGCCTTGCGATCGGTCAGGTAGAGGTAGCCGTCGTCGTCCACGTACCCCACGTCGCCGAGGGTCGACCAGCCCCGTCCGCGCGGGTCGCGCGACGCGGCCGTCTTCTCCGCGTCGTTGTGGTACTCGAACCCGCTGCCGCCTTCGAACCAGATGGTTCCGGGCTCTCCGATCCCGAGCTCGGTGCCGTCCTCGTCGCAGATGTGGACGATCCCGGTGATGGCGGTGCCGACCGTGCCGCGGTGAGCCAGCCAGTCCTCGCTGTTGCAGTAGACGAAGCCGTTGCCCTCGGTGCCCGCGTAGTACTCGTGCAGCACGGGTCCCCACCAGCTGATCATCCTCGCCTTGACCTCCGCGGGGCACGGCGCCGCGGCGTGGATCGCGACGCGGAGCGAGGAGACGTCGTGGGCGGCCCGCTCCTCGTCGGTGAGCTTCAGCATGCGAATGAACATCGTCGGGACCCACTGGCTGTGCGTCACCCGGTGACGCTCGATGAGCGCGAGCGCGCCGGCCGGGTCGAAGTGGTCCATGACGACGACGGTGCCGCCGAGGCGTTGCGCGGTCATGGAGAACCGCAGCGGCGCCGCGTGGTAGAGCGGTGCGGGAGACAGGTAGACGGTGTCGGCGTCCATGCTGAAGAGGCCTTGGCACAGCCCGACCATCGCGTTCGGTGTTCCTGCCGGCGAGAGCGGCAGCACCGGCTTCACGCCCTTCGGGCGTCCCGTGGTGCCGGACGAGTACAGCATGTCGGAGCCCTCGAGCTCAGTGGCGAGCGGCTCGGCGGGGTACCGGGCGACTGCAGCTTCGTACGGCTCGTGGCCGTCGATGATCCCGTCGAGGACGAGCCGCAGCTGCACGTCCGGCGTGGTCGGGATGATCGCCGTGGCAGCCTCGGCGTACGGGGCGGAGGTGATGAACACCTTGGCCTCGCAGTCCGCCACGACGTAGGCGAGCTCGTCAGCGGTGAGCCGTGAGCTGATCGCCGTGTAGTAGAGGCCGCTGCGCTGGGCCGCCCATGCGATCGGCAGGTACGTGATGTGGTTCTCCAGCATGAACGCGATGTGGTCGCCCGGACGCAGTCCGGCGGCGTAGAGGAGCTGCGCCAGCCGGTTCGACTCGTCGTCCAGCTCGCGGTACGTGAGCACCTCGCCGGAGCCGGCCATGATGACGGCGGGCTTGTCGGGTGCTGTCGCGGCGATCGCTCCGGGGAACATGACGTCGACCGTACCGGTCACGAGCGCGTCGCTACGGTGGGGCCGTGGACCCTGGCGCCCGCTTCGCCGTCCTCGTCCAGCAGGCCGAGGACGACATCCCGCTCGCGGAGGCCGCGCTGCTGGTCGCCGCCCACGCCCACCCGTCCGTCGACGTCGCGGCGCAGCTCGGGCGGCTCGACGCGCTCGCGGCCGGCTGCCCCGGGTCGACGCTGGACGCGCTGCTCGACCACCTCTTCGTGCGGGAGGGCTTCACCGGGAACCGCGACGACTACTACGACCCGGCCAATTCCTACCTCGACTCCGTGCTCGAGCGCCGGCTCGGGATCCCGCTGACGCTGAGCATCGTTGCGATGGAGGTCGGGCGACGGGTCGGGGTGCCGTTGGTCGGCATCGGCATGCCGGGCCACTTCCTCGTTCGGCCCGCGGGCGATGCCGGCGTGCTCATCGACGCGTTCGAAGGCGGGGCCCGGCTCGACCGCGACGACTGCGAGCGGCGCCATCGGGAGGTGCACGGTCCCGGCATCCCGTTCGACGACACGCTGCTGCAGCCGGTCGGGACCCGCGCGGTGCTGGCGCGGCTGCTCGCCAACCTGAAGAGCATCCACGTCGCTCGCAACGACCGCGGCGCGCTGCGGTGGATCCTGCGCCTGCGCGTGGCCCTGCCCGGGATCGGCCTCGGCGAGCGTCGTGAGCTCGCGTCGGTGCTTGCTGCGGACGGGCGCTTCGTCGAAGCCGCGGCTGTCCTCGATCGGGTGGCGGAGCTCGCCGGGACGAGCGTGGAGGCGGACGACGCCACCCGTGCCGCACTGCTCCTCCGCGCTCGGCTGAACTGATGGTCCTGCTCATCGTCGTGGCTCTGGTCATGGTCATGGCGCTGCTGCTGCGCGCCGGCAGGGAGGACCGCAGACGGCGACGTGCCGCAGCCGCGACCGTCGCGTTCGAGGTCGACGCGAGCGGGGTTCGGCGCGAGCTGGCCGACGGACGGCGCGAGGAGGTCCGCTGGGACGAGGTCGGTGAGGTCCGGGTCCTCACGCTGCCGCGGGGCCCCTGGGGCGAGCGGGTGAGGATCGTCCTCGACGGTGGCGGCGAGCGGGGCTGCATCGTGCCCTGGGACGTCGCCGAGGAGGGCGGGCTGCCGAACGGCCTGCACCGGCTGCGCGGCTTCGACCTGCAGCGGTTCTTCGCGGCCGTCGAGGCTGCGAGGCCGGGCCAGGTCGTCCTGTGGCGGCGCCAGCAGTCGACTTGACCGAGCGGTCAAGGGTACGGTTCTCGACCGTGAGCGCGCCGACTGCCCCTGCCCCCGCCCCCGTCCGAACTGCCGACGAGCAGCTCGACGATCGTGTGGAAGCGCTCGTCGATGCGCTCCTCGCGGAGCACCCTCCGGCCACGACCGACGCCGTCACGTTCCTCGGTGCGCAGTTCGACGCGGGGTTGGCGTGGGTGCACTTCCCGGAGGGCAACGGCGGGCTCGGGCTCAGCCCGAAGCTGCAGCGAGTCATCCAGGACCGCATCGCGAAGGGCGGCGGCCCGCACCCGTACGGGCGCAACCCGATCGGCTACGGCATGGGTGCACCGACGATCGTGACCCACGGCAGCGACGCACAGAAGCAGCGGTACCTGCGGCCGCTGTTCACCGGCGAAGAGGTCTGGTGCCAGCTCTTCAGCGAGCCCGGCGCCGGCTCTGACGTCGCATCGCTGTCGACCCGTGCCGTGCGCGACGGCGACGAGTGGGTCGTCAACGGGCAGAAGGTCTGGACGACGCTCGCGCACCTCTCGCGCTGGGGGATGCTCATCGCCCGCTCCGATCCGGACACGGTGAAGCACAAGGGGATGACGTACTTCGTGGTCGACATGCACGGCCCCGGTGTCGAGGTGCGCCCGCTCTACCAGATCACCGGTGAGGCCGAGTTCAACGAGGTGTACTTCACCGACGTGCGCATCCCTGACGCCGAGCGGCTCGGCGACGTCGGAGAGGGTTGGCGCGTCTCGCTCACCACGCTCATGAACGAGCGGGTGTCGATCGGCGGCCAGATCCCGCCACGCGGCGGCGGCTTCATCGGCGAGGCCGTGAAGGTGTGGAAGGCCAAGGGCCACGACGACCGGGCCAAGCGCGACCAGCTCATGAAGCTGTGGGTGCGTGCCGAGGTGCTGCGGCTCACGAACATCCGCGCCCAGCAGCTGCGCGCCGTCGGCAACCCCGGCCCCGAGGGCTCGATCGGCAAGATGGCGTCGGCCGACCTGAACAAGGACGTGTCCGCGTTCTGCGTCGAGCTGCTCGGCGCGGAGGGGATGCTCAAGCCCGACGGCTACCCGATGGAGCGCCCCAAGTACGCCATGCTCTGGAACAACCCGCAGCAGGCGTTCCTGCGCTCACGGGCCAACTCGATCGAGGGCGGCACGACCGAGATCATGAAGAACATCCTCGGCGAGCGCGTGCTCGGCCTCCCCGGCGACGTCCGCGTCGACAAAGAGCTCCCCTGGAGCCAAGTCCCGCGCTCCTGACCTTCGTTCTGGCGTGCGTTGGGGGGGTATGACACCCGTAACGCACGCCGGTTGGCTACAGGAGCCCGCGGACGTGGGCGTGTTCGTTGATGCTGCGGATCATGCGCTCGCCTGAGCGCGCCGCGAGCACGCGGGAGATGCAGGTGTACGCGGGCTCGAAGAACATCGGGCCCGTGATGCCGAGGACGTGCGCGAGGTAGGCGTTCATCACGCCTCCGTGGGCGACGACGGCGACGGTCTGGCCCGGATGCGCCGCGATCACGCGCTCGACCGCCTCGACCACGACGGCGGAGAACGTGGCGGGGTCGACCTCGCCGTCCTCACCCCAACGCCCGGCGACGAGATCATCCCAGCGCTCGTCCTTCTCCGCCTTCAGCTCCTCGATCGGGATGTAGAAGTGGCTGTGGCGGTCCCACTCGGCGAGCTCCTCGTCGAGCACGACCGGCAGGCCGAGGCGAACCGACACGTGCTCGGCCGTCTCCCGGGCTCGCAGCATCGGGCTGGCGTACAGCGCGTGGATCGGCTCGCCCCCCAGGTAGCTCGCCAGCGCCTCGGCCTGCTCGTGGCCCCGCGGCGCGAGCGCCGGGTCGGCGACGGTGCCGGTCTCGCCTTCGACTCGAACCGGCAGCGCGTGGCGGATGAGGAGCAGCTCCATGGCCGCGGGACCGTACTCTTCCCGCCGTGGAGGTCCTCTCCAGCCGGGTGCTGCTCTCACCGCTCGACTTCGACCGCTCGCGTCGCTGGTACACCGACGTGCTCGGGCTTCGCGTCTACCGCGAGTTCGGTGACGACGGCCGCCTCACCGGTGTCGTGCTCTTCCTCGGCGGCGGGTTCCTCGAGCTCAACTGCGCGAAGCGACCAGCCGGCCGCGACCCGATGCCGATGACCCTGTGGCTGCAGGTTCCCGATGTCGACGCCGAGCACGCGCGGCTCGTCGCCACACGCGACGTCGTCGTCACCGCTCCACCCTCGACGATGCCGTGGGGGTTGCGGGAGTGCTGGATCGAGGACCCTGAAGGGGTGCGCATCGTCCTCGTCGAGGTGCCCCCCGACCACCCGATCCGGCGACGGTTGGATCTCGCCGACGCGTCCGGCCACGAACCGCCCGGCCCCGAAGGCTGAACAGCGCGCCGCCGCGCATCCCGTTCAACGACTTCACCCCCAGCGAGACGAGCGTCAGCCGGTAGCGTCGATCTCGATGTCCTCACCGGTGAACCTCAGCCCGTCCGGCCCGCCGGAGACCGTGCTCGACGCGGAGCCGGCAGATGCGCTTGCCGCCCTGACCGACGCGCTGGCCCGCCCCGAAGCTGAGCGACGGAACGCGGTGGCCGCCGTCGTGGCTCGTTGGCCCCGCTTCCTCGACGCCTGGGCGCAGCTCGGGCGTCTCGCGCGCGACGACGTCGAGGCGTATGCCGCGTTCCGCGTCGGGTACCACCGTGGGCTCGATCGGCTGCGGGCCAACGGCTGGAGGGGATCGGGTCCGGTGCGCTGGGTGCATCCCGAGAACCGCGGCTTCCTGCGGGCGCTGTGGGGGATGGAGCACGC
>JBEEGB010000099.1:0-3629 GCA_041166585.1 Acidimicrobiaceae bacterium | reverse complement strand
TCGGTCGGCCAGGGCCAGCCCCCGAACCCGGTGGCGCGGTAGTCCGCGAAGGCCTTCTGGATCTCGGCTTCGGTGTTCATCACGAACGGGCCGTACTGCGCCACGGGCTCGCCGATCGGGCGACCTTGCAGCACCAGCGCCTCGGCGCCATACGGGCCGCCGGTGATGACGACGGGCTCGTCGGACCGCAGCACGGTGCCCGTCGAGGCTTCGACGTCGTGGCTGCCGATGTGGACCGAGCCCTCGAAGACGTACAGGGTCCGCACCGTGTCGCGGCCGGCAGCAGGGGGGATCGTCCACTGCGCCTTCGGTTCCTGCACGACGTGCCAGATGGCGAGGTCGGCCTCCGGTCGTGACGCCCACGAGCTCGGCGGGCCAGCCATCGGCTGGAGCCCAGCCAGCTCGCCGGCGATGACGGTGATCTCCGTGGAGCGCCCGTCGTCGTCGACGGCGGAGTGGCGGGGGATGTCCTCGTTCCACAGCATCGTGAAGTAGGGCTCGACCATCTTGTCGCTGGCGGGGAGGTTGAGCCAGATCTGGAAGAGCTCACACGGGTTGGGGCCGTCTTGGTCGAGCAAGGGGAACATCTCGCAGTGGACGATGCCCTTCCCCGCGGTGAGCCACTGCACGTCACCGCGACCGAACCGGGCCGTGGCGCCGAGCGAGTCGGAGTGGTCGACGAAGCCCTGGCGGACGAACGTGACCGTCTCGAAGCCCCGGTGGGGGTGCTGCGGGAACCCCGGCACGGTGCTGCCGTGGTACATGCGCCACCCGTCGGCGCCGCTGAAGTCCATCCCGATGTCACGGGCTTCGAGCGACGCCGCGGGACCCATGTGCTCGTTGGCCTCTGGGTACTTGTCCAGGTGGTGGACGCAGAACAGGAACGGATCGATCGTCGCCCACTGGAACCCGAGCGGGACGACCTGGAGCACAGGGTCAGCCACAGCTGGAGGCTACGACGTCATCGAGCACGGAACACCCTGCACTCGCGTAGGACCTCAGAGCCCTTTGGTCGTCAGGCTGGCGATGCCGGAGGTGTCGATTGCGGCGGGCAGCGCGGCGAAACCGCTGGGGTCGTCGCGCAACCAGCGGTCGAGCCAGGCCACGACCGCCTTCTGCAGCAGCTTGCCGTCGTCGCCGGCGAGGATCCCGGTGTGCGAGCCGCCTGGGAACTTGACGAACGCGGTGGGGCCGGTTGCCGCGGCGAACAGCTTGTCGCTGCCGTCCACGGGGAGGGTGGTGTCCGCGGTGCCGTGGGCCAGCAGCAGCGGCACCGGTGTCCTGTTGGTGAAGTTGCCGTTCGGGAACGCGACCTCGATGCCCGAGAGGAGGATGGCGGCATCGACGCGCGCCTGAGAGCAGCACGAGTTGAGCGCCGCGCCGACCGTCGTCATCGCCCCGAGCGAGTGGCCGGCCAGGGCGATGTGGTCGACGTCGAGCTTGTTGAACAGCGGATCCCCAGGAGCCGTCGCGTTCTTGATGACCGAGTCGAGCGCGAAGAACAGGTCGGCTGGCTGGTTGACGTAGTCGGGGATCGTCCCGCCGGCCCCGCTGCTCAGCGGGAACGTCGGAGCGATGATCACGTAGCCCGCGGCGGCGATCGGTTCGAGGAACCCTTGGTAGGCCGGACCCGTGCCGGTCACCCCGTGGGAGAACACCATGATCGGGAAGGGGCCGTCGCCTGTCGGCGTCAGCAGCATGACGGGAAGCGTCCGGCTCGGCTTCTCGGCGAGCCCGCGGCCCGGATCGGCGGCGGTGGGCCGGCTCGTGTCCTCCACGACGATGTCGCGGCGGGTGACCGTGAACGGGCGTGCCCGCGCTACGGACGTCGTGGACGTCGTGGACGTCGTGGTCGTGCCGGCGCTCGCACTCGCGCTGGTCTGAGGCGCGGCTGCCTTGCCGGTGTCGCCGCAAGCCGCGAGCCCCGCGACGAGCGAGAGGGAGGCGAGGACGGCGAAGGTCAGGCGGCGCATCGAGGAAACGGTAGGCACGTCGCCGTGGAAAGGTTCGGGCATGACCTCGCAGCTGCCGCTTCGATTCGTGCTGTCGGCGACCGCGGTCGGCGAGCTGCCGGACACCCGCGCCGAGCTCGCCTTGGTCGGGCGCTCGAACGTCGGCAAGTCGTCGCTCCTCAACGCGCTGGCCGGACGCAAGGCGCTGGCCAACGTCTCGAAGACCCCGGGGCGCACGCAGCTGCTCAACTTCTTCGAGCTCGAAGGAGGGGCGACCGTCGTCGACTGCCCGGGCTACGGCTATGCCTCCGCGCCGGCGAAGACCCGCGCCAAGTGGCAGGCGATGATGGAGGACTACCTCCTCGAGCGCGAGAACCTCGCGATGATCTTGGTGCTCGTCGACGGCGAGATCGGCCCGACGAAGCTCGACGTGCAGATGCTCGACTGGCTCCGCGCCAACACCCTGCCCCACACCGTGATCGCCACGAAGCACGACAAGGTGAAGGCGTCCCAGCGCGACAAGCGCAAGCGGGAGGTCGCGGCAGGCTCCGACCTGCTCCCGTCCGACATCGTGTGGGTGAGCGCCGCGAAGGGAACCGGCATCGACCGCCTGCAGAAGCTGGCGCGCCTCTGGCTCGCCTAGCTGGCCTGTTCATCGAGGTCGCCCTGCTCGGGCTCGGCTGGTTCGGGCTCGGCCGCCGCCCACCGTCGCCGCTCGGCGAGGTAGTGCCTTTCCGCGGCGTCAGCTCGCTTGGCCATCATCGTCAGGGCAGCGACCAAGAGCGCAGCCAGTAGCACCACGACCACAAAGCGCAGTATGCACCAATTGTCAATGGTGCCGGCGGGTCAGGGCCGCGGGACGATCGCCACCGGACGGCGGGCGTGGTGGGGAAGCTCGGCCGGCACCCGGCCGAGCAGCACGCTGCGGTGGCCCGCGCGCCTGCGACCGATCACGACCACCGACCCGTCCACCTGATCAGCCACCCGTGTCAGGGCCGCGACCGGGTGGTCGATCTCCACCGTCATGGTGATCTCCACGCCTGGGGTGGCAGCCCGAGCGACCTGTGCACTGACGACCTCTTGCTTCTGGTCCGCGACGGTGGCGCCCGGCTGGTGCGGGTACGACATGGCCATCGGGTCGGACGCGTAGACGGCGGCGACCGAGCCATCGACGGCCCCGGCCAAGCGCACAGCCCATTCCAGTGTCGCGACGTCCGTCGGCGAGCCGTCGAGGCCGACCACGACAGGGCGGCCTCGCAAGGTGGGGGCCATGCCGGGAACGATCACGAGCGGCATCGGGAGGTGGTGGGCGAGATGGTGGGCGACGCCGGTGAGCCCCAAGCGCCGCAAACCGTTGCCTGCGCCCGCGCCGACCACCACGACCGCGGCGCCGTCGTCGCATGCCACCTCGGGGATGACGTCGCGTGGATCGCCGTCGCGGAGCTCCGCGCGGCGCGGGACCTCGGACGCCATGGCGTCCATCGCGGCCTGGGCCTGCTTCCGCACCAGGGCGACCTCGTGCTCGTACCAGTCGGGAGGCGACTCCGCCTGTGACGGGCTGAAGCCGACGACGCCCAACAGCTCGTCGCCGACCAACCGGCAGTACTGCGCGGCCCAGCGCAACGGCTCGACGCTGGCGGGTGCGACCCCGAGTCCGACGACGACGGTGTCCATGTC
>JBEEGB010000098.1:0-2784 GCA_041166585.1 Acidimicrobiaceae bacterium | reverse complement strand
GTCGCGACGCCGAGGTCGCGGACGTGGAGGACAGCACAGACCGCGGACCTTTGGTGTGGGTGCTGGATCCCGACGCTCCACGGCTCGCCTGGTCGGGCCTCGCCGCGGACGAGCACGTCGCCTCCCGCGGCGATCGCGAAGTCGCGGGCGCCCGTGCGGGCGAGGATCGTCGCGGCGCGTTCGAGCGCCCATCCCTTCACGAAGCCGGACGGGTCGACCGGTCCTCGTCCGGGAGCGTGGGGATCCTCAGCTCGAGCGCCGGCGGTCACGTCGAACGCGCCGCCGGTTGCGACACGTAGCGCTTCGCAGGCGAGGAGGACCTCGCGGACGTCGGCGGTCGCATCTTCCAAGCTCGAGGCGCCGTGGCCGATGGCCGTGATGTCGCTGTCGGAGCGCCAGGTGCTGAACCTCGCGTCCACCTCATGGAACCACTCGACGACGGGGTCGAGTGCGCTCGCAGGAAGGTCGGCGCGGACGTCGATGCTGATGACCGTTCCCCAGATCTCTTCGACGCGTCGCACGCGCGGCGTCACTTCGAGGCGAGGTCGAGGGCGCCTTGCAAGGATTGGGCGTAGCCCTCGGTGGTGAAGGTGGCGCCGCTCACGATGTCGATGCGTGCGCTCTGAGCCTGGAGTGCTTCTTGGCGCAGGATCGGCTCGGCCTGTTGGCTGATGCGAGCCGACCTGGACCGATCGCTCGGCAGCGTCACCGCGACGACGTCGGTGATCTTGCCGTTCGCGATGACCACTCGCACCTCCACGTCGCCGTACCGCGTTTGGGCCACGGGCCCGTCGACGGTCTTGGTGCCGGGGGGCAACGGCGGTGCGGTCGTGGTGGTCGTGCCGTTCCTGCCGGGGACGGGTCCCTTCGGCGTCGTCGTGGCGGGCGGCCCCGCGATGACGGACTGACTCGAGGGTGGAGCACCGGCGGCCACGCTGGTCGACGAGGTGTGGAACTCGGCCAGGAGCCCGAGCCCCGCGAGGGTGGCGATGAGGGTGGGTACGGCGCGGCGCACTAGTGCCCCGAGTCGCAAATCATGTCGCACTTTCGCCGGCTCTGGACGCCGCTCGCTGCGTCCTCGGCCTCACATTCGCTGGGGGAGTGCTCGGCGCTGCGTCCTTGCGAGCGGCGCCCAGCGCTCGCCGAAAGCACCAACGGATCTACGACTCGGGGCACTAGTACTCAAACCGCTCGAGGTGGATGCGCTGAGGGGGGACGCCGAGGTTGCGCAGGCGAGGTACCACGGCATCAATCATGGCGACCGGGCCGCACACGTACACGTCGCGGCCGGCGAGGTCGGGCACCTCGGCTCGCAAGGCAGGGATCCCGAGGCGGTCGGTCTCGTCGTTGCCGATCTCGGGTCCCACCAACAGTCGAGCCGTGACGTTCGGGA
Organism: Acidimicrobiaceae bacterium; assembly: GCA_041166585.1. Taxonomy (GTDB): domain Bacteria; phylum Actinomycetota; class Acidimicrobiia; order Acidimicrobiales; family JACDCH01; genus JBEEGB01. Next base: position 1,391 of record JBEEGB010000098.1, on the reverse strand, counting down.
GCTCGTTCGCAGCTGCGAGCTCCTTCCACAGCGCGGCGTCCGGTGCGGCGGCCACCCGGTAGAGGACGACGACGTCACCGGCACCGGCTGCGAGGTCGTCGAGCATGGCGCGCAGCGGGGTGATGCCGATGCCGCCCGCGATCAGGAGGACGGACTCGCCGCGACGTCGGTCGGGGGTGAACGCCCCCAACGGTCCCTCCGCGAACATCGGCGTGCCGGGCCGGACGCGTTGCAGTCGGGTGGTGTCGTCGCCGAGGGCCTTGACGGTCACCCGCAGGTGGCTGCTGCCCGGCGGTGCCGACAGCGAGAGCGGGATCGGGCGCCACCAGCCCTGGCGGTCCAGGGTGCGCCACAGGAAGAACTGGCCGGGCCGCGCCGCGATGGCGGGGATGTCGCGACCGGTGATCCAGATGGAGACCACACCTGGCGCCTCGACGTGCACCGTCGCGACGCGCAGGCGATGACGGAGGTTGAACGCGACGGGGATCCCGACCCGACAGACCAGGATGGCGCTGAGGACCGCGACGTACAGCGCGGCCCACCACGCTCGCGCGATGGCGTCGTCCGTGAAGTCGCTCCCCACCGCCAGCTGGTGCGCGAACCCGAGTGCCACTGCGAGGTAGGCGTAGAGGTGCACCGCGTACCAGGACTCGCGCGGCAGCCGGCGTCGTGCGAGCCTCGCCGACGTGACGCCGACGGCGATCAGCAACCCGATCCCGACGAAGGCCATGAGCACGTCCGGGTAGTGCCGGACGAAGTCGTCGGTCTGTGCCCACAACGACACGCCGCTTCCCTGCGCGTAGCCGACGGTGGTGAAGCAGACGTGCGCGACGAGCAGCCACAGCGCCGCGAACCCCGTCCAGCGATGCCACACGAGAAGGTGCCCGAAGCCAAGCGCTCGCTCCAACCATGGCACCCGCGCGGAGAGGAGGAGGCCGAAGAGGCACAGGTAGCTGCCCGCGAGTGCCGAGAGCTGGCCCACACCAGTCGCCAGACCACCTGGTCCCACGTCTGCCTGGAGCTGACCGTGGCGCAGCCACATGCCGATGAGCACGACCGCGTTGACGATGACGACAACGCTGACGATCCAGACACCGTCACCGTCGGAGCGCCGGCGTCGCGCCGCGCCGGGCAGGGTCGACGCCACCGTCACCATCCCGCATGACGCTAGGAGGCTCACCTGTGAGCGGGCTGAGAGCCAGCGCGGTGCCCGCGTAGATCCGGATCGATCGATCCCGAGTCAGGGGCCGCTCGCCTTTTGGAGCGTGAAGCGCACGGCGAAGCCGGCGAGGCTCGGAGTCAGCACCGCCAGGTCGACCGGGAGATCGCGGGGCGCTTCGCGGAGCTCGGACAGGCGGATCATCTTGTGAAGGGGATCCGACGCCGGATGC
>JBEEGB010000097.1:0-11586 GCA_041166585.1 Acidimicrobiaceae bacterium | reverse complement strand
ACCCGGGTCTGCTGGCGTTCGCCTCGGTCATGCCACCGGGCGACCAGGAGGTCCTGCACGACCCCGAGATCGAGGCGATGTTCATCGACGACCTCGAGCTCGCCAGCCGCCGCCAGTTCCGCGCCGTTGTCAACGACGGGGTGCTGTTCGGCCGGCCGTGGGGCTTCGAGCTGGGCGAGATCGACGTGCCCGTGCGGTGGTGGCACGGCAACGCCGATTCGAACGTCTCGCTCGGCGACGCCGAGGACGCGGTGGCGCTGTTGCCCGACTGCGAGCTGCACATCCGTCCCGGCGAGAGCCACCTCGGCGGCTTCGCCGCCGCCCACGAAGTCCTCCAAACCCTCGACGCCCTCTGGACCTGAGTTTCAGCGGCGTTCGGCGAGGCGGATGGCTCGTTCGGCGAGGCCCAAGGCGCCGATCCGCTCAGCGAGCTCGACGAAGCCGGGCTCCGGACCGCGCCACTCGACGTCGTCGACGGACGCGAGCACGTCGGCATCGGCTTCGACGGTGGCGATGCGCCGGAAGAGGAACGCCAGCTCGAGGTTGTCGCGCAGCACGGCGGCCAACCGTCCGGGGTTGCGGACCCCTATCCCCCAGTCCTCGCCGAGGGCGGGGATGGCCTCGAGGTGCTTGTACCGCGCCAGCAGCGCCGCCGCCGTCTTGGCGCCGAAGCCGGCCAGGCCGGGGAAGCCGTCGGCGCTGTCACCGACCAGCGCGAGGTAGTCGGGGATCGACTCGGGGTCGACACCGAACTTCGCCCGCACGCCGTCGGCGTCGTAGATCACGTCCTGACGACGGTCCCACTGCACGACCTTGCCGCCGACGCACTGCCCCAGGTCCTTGTCGGGGGTGCAGATGAGCACGCGCTCGACCCGCTCGTCCTCCGCCGCGACCTTTGCCGCCGCGGCCAACCCGTCGTCAGCTTCGAGCTCGACCATCGGCCACGTGCAGATGCCCGCGGAGACCAGCGCCTCTTCGATGAGCGGGAACTGCGCGAGCAGCTCGGGCGGCATGCCGGCACTCGTCTTGTAGCCGGGCCACAGGTCGTTGCGGAACGACTCGATCACGTGGTCGGTGGCGACACCGACGTGGGTTGCGCCCGACTCCATGAGCGACAGCACCGACCCGACGACGCCCCGCGTCGCACCGAGGTCGAGGTCCCGGTTGTTCGGCGCGAAGTGGTACCGGAACAGCTCGTAGGTCCCGTCGACGACATGGACCTGCATCACGCGCCCACCAGGCGGAGCACGTCGGACGGCGTGGCGCTGCCGTCGTGGATCACCTCGCCGTCACGCAGCGCGATGCAACGGCCGACCCGCTCGACGTACTGCGGGTCGTGGGTTGCGACGACGACCGCGGCGCCGTCGTCGTGGGCCTCGTCGAGCAGCTCGAGCAGGCCGCTCTTGCCCGTGGCGTCGAGGCCGACGAACGGCTCGTCGACGAGCAGCAGCTGGAAGGGGCGGATGAGGCCGATGGCGATCGACGTCTTCTGACGCAGCCCGCGGCTGAAGCGCGCCGGAAGGTCATCGGCACGGTGCAGCAGCCCCACCCGTTCGAGCAGCGTGTCGATCTCCTCGTCGCCGACGCCGACGCCGTGCAGGGCGGCGATGTAGCCGAGGTGCTCGCGCACGCTGAGGTCGTCGTAGAGCACGGGGTCGTCGGGGACGAAGCTGGCGGCCGCCCTGGCGTCGGCCGTCCCTGCGGACACGTCTGCGATCTCGATGGTGCCGCTGGTGAGGTCGAGCAAGCCCGACGCCAGCCGGAGCAGCGTCGACTTGCCCGACCCGTTGTGGCCGACGAGCGCGACGGCTTCGCCGGCCTTGATCGTCAGGTCGAGCGGCGCGAGCGCCACCAGGTCGGCGTAGGACTTCGTGGCCTGCTTCGACACGAAGATGGGCTTACGCACTGGCGGGCTCCTCGTCTTTGTCGGCCTTGTCGGCCTTGTCAGCCCCATCGGCCTTGTCGTCGTCCTTGTCGGGGAAGGCTGCGTCCATCTGGCGCCGCCACCAGGCGTGGACGTCCTCGCGCACGCGGATCCACCCGAACACGAGCGTGCTCAGCGCGATGACCCCGCCCGCGGCGGCGAGCGCGGCGGTGGTGGCATGGCCGCCGTGGTCGTAGCCGACCTTGGCGGCGAGCACGGGCAGCGTCCCCGTCGCGGCGAGCAACGGTGGCCACGCGGTGCGAGCAACGAGGCGCGCGCCGGCGATCTCCGGCGGCAGCAAGCTCCACGAACCACCGATGCTCGGCGCGCCCGACATGGTGCTGATCGCGCCGCCGGCCACCGCAGCGACCGCGGCGGGGACGATGCAGATGGCTGCGACGCGCACTGCGAGCATGCTCGGCTCCACCAGCACGCCCACGATCGCGCCGACGGTCGCCACCAGCACCATCACGACGATCGCGACAGGGAGCTGACGGAGGTGGAGCGCACCCGAGGGCACGGGCACCGACTCCTGACGGCTCGGGTGGTCGACCTCCTGCGCGAGCGCCTCGACGGCATCGAGGCCGGCGATCAGCAGGGCGATGGCGGCCACGAGCGCGGCCGGCGTCGTGCCCAGCCACACCAAGTGCATCGCGAAGCCGGCGATGCTCCCGAGCAGGAGCAACCTGGCCACGCGGGCCGCCGGCCATCGCAGCACGCCCCTCACCCCGCGGTTCCACACCGGGAAGCGCGCCGGGCCCGTCCTCCGCCGGCGCACCCAGGGACGGATGCGGGGCAGCTCCATCGCGAGCTGGCGGCGCAGCACGATCACCGTGCGGACGTCTTGGAGGGTTGCGGCGAAGCGAAGCTGTCCGACGAGCGTGGATCGCCGCTCGGCGGCCTCGACGGACGCGTCGCCCACGAGCAGGAGCCCGACGACGAGGACCGCGACCGACGCCACCATGCCGATGATCCCCAGCAGGTCGACGCCAAACGGCCACAGCCCGATGCGCCCGACGGCTGTCGCGGGCGAGAAGTCGACGTAGTTCAGCCCGTCGAGCACCGCCCAGCAGACGAGCACGAGGCCGGCCAACGATGCGGCCCAGCGCGGCACGCGCAGGGCGGACGTGCACAGCGCCACGCCGTACGCGAGGGCGATGGTCGTCGCCGCGAACAGCGCGCCGCACACCACCCACGCGGCGCCGGACTCCGGCAGTCGCTTGCTCGCCAGCTCGCCGGCGATGGCGCCCGCGATCACGGCGCCGAACAGCAGGAACCGGAGCTGGCGGAGCGCGGGCGCGCGCAACGCTGTGGTGCGGTCGACCGGCGCGAGCAGCACGTGGCGCACCTCGGCGCGCTCGAGCGCCAGCGGGCCACCGCGGCTCCCGGACCGGAGCCCGATCGCGACGGCGAAGGCGGTGAAGACGCCGAGCCAGTCGTCGGCCTCCGGCCGGAAGTCGCTGAGCGCGTAGACATCGAGGCGCTTGTCGCCGACCAGGCCGGCGAGCACCACGATGAGGACCGACCCGATGATCGCGGTCAGGTAGGTCTGGTACAGCGCGTCGACCCAGTGGACGTCGGCGAGGCGCTTGCGCCGCCGGAATTTCCGCCACTCGACGAGCGCATGCTCGAGGTCAGCGTCGGGATCAGCGGTCAGCACCGTCGGGCGACGCTACTCGGCTGGCTTTTCGCCCCACAACGCGCCCACCGGCGCCAGGGTGGGTCAGCCGATCACGCCCACCGGTTCTGGGTGATCTTGAGGCCGGCGTGGTCCCGGGGCTCGAACTCCTCATACGTGCGGGTGTAGCCGGTGCGGCGGATGCGCCAGCCATCGGCGCCCTTCACGTACTCGTCCTCGTAGATCGCGGTGCCCCGGATCGTGAAGGACAGCTCGGTGTCGATCACGATGTCCTCCAAGCCCCACATGCCGGTGGCCTCGGTGTCGCTGGTCACCTCGATCTCGGGGTGGTGCACGTGATGGGTCGTGATCCGCGTGGTCATCCCGAGGCTGTCGCGCAGGAACGCCATGATCGCATCGCGGCCCTCGTAGTGGAGCTTGCCGCCGGCGTACGAGGCCTCGCAGTCCTCGGTGAGCAGCGCGCCGAGGTCGTCCCAGCGCTTGAGGTCGAGGAACCGCACGTAGCGGTACTTGAGCTGTTCGATGTCGTGGACGGCATGGAGGTCGAGCATGGTGGCACGCTACGCGCGATGCGCTTCTCCGTGGCTCTCGCGATGTGCGATCCCGACCAGTACCTGCCGGTGGCACGCGCCGCGGCCGAGGCGGGATGGCACGCGGTGGCCGTCCCCGACTCACCGTTCTTTCCCGAGCAGACATCGGCGGCGTACCACTACTCGGCTGACGGCGGGCGCTACTGGAACGGCGACACCCCGTTCCTCGACCCATGGGTTGCGATCCCGGCGATGGCCGCGATCACCGAGCGGCTGCGCTTCTACACGATGGTGCTCAAGCTGCCGATCCGCCAGCCCTTGCTCATCGCGAAGACCGTCGCCACCGCCGCGGTGCTGTCGGGCGATCGGGTGGCGCTTGGCGTCGGCCTGTCGTGGATGCCCGAAGAGTTCGCGTGGCTGGCCGAGGACTTCGCGTCCCGTGGGCCCCGCACCGACGAAGCAGTGGCGATCATCCGCACCGTGCTGGCCGGAGGGATGGTCGAGCACCACGGGGACCACTACGACTTCGATCGCCTCCAGATGAGCCCGGTCCCGTCCGCCCCCGTGCCCATCTACATCGGCGGCATGACCCCGCCCGCCCTGCGGCGTGCCGCCAGGATCGGCGACGGTTGGATCTCCGCCAACGTCACCACCGACGAGCTGGCCGTGAGCATCGAGCAGCTCCGGGCCGCGCTCGCCGCGCAGGGGCGGACGACCGAGGGATTCGAGATCAAGGTCGTCGCCACGGACGCGTTCGACCTCGACGGCTTCCGACGGCTGCGCGACCTCGGCGTCACCGACGCCATCACCCAACCGTGGTGGTTCTACGGCGGTGACCCGAACAGCCTCACGACGAAGGTCGACGCCGTGCGCCGCTTCGCGGACGAGATCGGGTCCGCGCTGTAGAACCTGATGCCATGGACCTGAGCATCTCATGCGCGTTTGCGACCTCTCCCACGACGCCGGACGACATCGCGTTGGCTGAGCACCTCGGGTATGACCGGGCGTGGTGCTACGACTCACCGGCGATCTACCCAGATGTTTGGATGACGCTCGCGCTCGCCGCAGACCGCACGGACCGCATCGGGCTGGGTCCTGCGGTGCTCGTGCCGAACCTGCGCCATCCGATGACCAACGCCGCTGCCATCGCCACGCTCGTCGGCCTCGCCCCGGGACGGGTGGCCGTCGCCATCGGCTCGGGCTTCACCGGGCGCTTCACGCTCGGTCAGCGGCCGTTGCGGTGGGCCGACGTGCAGGCCTACGTCGAGGTGGTGCGGGCGTTGCTGCGCGGTGAGGCGGTCGAGTGGGAGGGCGCGCTCATCCAGATGCTCCACCCCGAGTCGCACGCGCCAGCGCGGCCGATCGATGTCCCGATCTTCATCGGGGCCGAGGGGCCGAAGGGCACGGCGGTCGCGCACGCGGTGGGTGACGGCATCTTCTCCGCCGTGTTCCCGAACGCCGACGGCCGTGGCCAGCCGCAGGCGCTGCTTCGCTTCGGCACGGTCCTCGATCCAGGGGAGTCGCACACGGACGCGCGAGTGATCGAAGCAGCGGGTGCGGCCGTGGCCGTCATCTACCACGGGATGTACGAGCGGGACCACGCGTCGGTCGACTCGCTGCCCGGCGGCGCGGTCTGGCATGAAGCCATCGACGCGACGCCGGAGCGCGAGCGCCACCTGGCCATCCACGAGGGTCACCTCATCGGCCCGACCGAACGTGACCGGGCTGCGCTGGACGCGGGTGGTGCGGAGCTCATCCCCACGTTCACGCTGAGCGGCACCGCGGCCGAGGTGCGCGCCCGGGTCGAGGAGTTCGCGGCGCAGGGCGTGACCGAGATCGCCTACCAGCCCGCCGGCCCGGACATCCCCCGCGAGCTCGAGGCCTTCATCGCCGCAGTCAGGTAGGCGCCGCTACTCCTGGACGAGCTCGATGAGGGTGCCGAAGGCGCCCTTCGGGTGCACGAACGCAACCGTCGTGCCGCGCGAGCCGGGTCGGGGCACCTCGTCGATGACGCGGCCTCCGGCCGCCTTCACCGACGCGAGCGCCTCGGCACAGTCACGCACGCGGTAGCCGACGTGGTGCAGGCCCTCGCCCCGCTTCTCGATGGCCTTGGCCACCGGTGAGTCGTCGCGGGTCGGGGTGAGGAGCTGGATGTAGGACTCCGCCACGCGCAGCAGCGCCTCTTCCACCCCGTCCGACTCGACCACCTCCCGATGCTCCACCAGCGCACCGAACGTCTCGCGGTAGTAGTCGATCGCCGCGCCGAGGTCGCGCACGGCGATCGCGATGTGGTCGATCTCGGTGAGCAGCGGCGCGACCTGGCCCGACTCCTCGCTCACCTGCGACTGGTCCTCGTTCGGGTTGCGAGCGGTCAACGGCATCAGCTGTGCCTCCTGAAGAGCGTGATCTTGTCCTCGCCCACCTTTTCCCGGAAGGCCGGGTCGTCGATGCCGAGCCCCTCCTCGGGGGCGAGGCACAGCACGCCGATCTTGCCCTCGTGCAGGTTCTTGTGGACGGAGTACGCAGCCTCGCCCACATCGCGCAGCGGATGGACCGCCGAGAGGATCGGCTGGATCATCCCCTTCTGGATCAGGCGGTTGGCCTCCCACGCCTCCTTGTAGTTGGCGAAGTGAGACGACTTGATCGACTTGAGCTTCATCCAGAGGTGCCGGTTGTCGTACTCGATCATGTAGCCCGACGTCGCCGCGCAGGTGACGACGAGGCCGCCACGCGCGCAGACGAACACCGACGCACCCATCGTCTGGCGCCCAGGGTGCTCGAACACGATGTTGGGGTCTTCGCCGACGAGGGCACGGATGTCCTTGCCGAGCCGGCGCCACTCGGCTTCGTCCTGTGTGTGCTCGTCCTTCCAGAACTTGTAGCTCGCAGCCTTGCGATCGATGGCCGCCTCACACCCGAGCCCGTGCAGCAGGTCGACCTTGTCAGCCGACGAGACCACACCGACCGGGATGCCGCCGCCGTTGAGCACGTACTGCACGGCGTAGCCGCCGAGGCCACCGGTCGCCCCCCAGATGAACACGACGTCGCCCTGCTTCATGTGGGCGCCGTTGTGCGACACCAGCATCCGGTACGACGTCGAGTTGCACAGCGCGTTGCACGCCGCCTCCTCCCACGTCAGGTGGGCCGGCTTCGGCATCAGCTGGTTCGCCTTCACAACGGACAGGTCGGCCAGCCCACCGAAGTTCGTCTCGAACCCCCAGATGCGCTGGTTGGAGGCGAGCATCGAGTCGTCGTGCGCCGACGGGTCCTGGTCGTCGACGTAGTTGCAGTGCACGACCACCCGGTCGCCCGGCTTCCAGTTGCGCACCGCCGAACCCACCTGGAGCACGACGCCGGACGCGTCTGACCCGACCACGTGGTACGGCAGCGCATGGCGCGCGCCCCACTTGGACTCCTTGCCGAGGCGGTCGAGGAACCCGAACGTCGGGAGCGGCTCGAAGATCGAGGTCCACACCGTGTTGAAGTTGATGCTCGACGCCATGACCGCGACGTAGGCCTCGTCGGGCGCCAGCTCAGGTGTCGCCACATCGTCGACGTGGAGCGACTTGCGGGGGTCCTTGTCGGCTGAGTCGAGGCCCTCGAACATCGTCTGCTCGTCGCGGAGGACGAACGCGCCTCGGTAGGACTCGGGGACGCCGAGGGCCGCGATCTCGTCGCCCGAGGCGCCCGCGAGGATGGCATCGAGGATCTGCTGCATGGGCGGAAACTACCCGCCGGGTCGCGCTTCGCCCAAGAGGACGCCGAGTAGCCTGCCGGCGATGGAACCGGCGGACTTTCGGGCGCGTCTCGAGGCGCAGGCAGCTGACATCGTCGGCCGCGCCCGGGCTGAGGCCACCGAGATCGTGCGCGCCGCCGAGCAGCGAGCCGCCGAGCTCGAAGCCGAGGGCGAGCGCCGTGTGACCGCCGCGGTGAACGACATCGAGACGCTGCGCCAGCGAGCACACCGCGAGCTGGTGCAGGCGCAGGAGAAGGCCCTGATCATCCGCTCGGACGCGCAGCGGACCGCCGACGGGATCGTCGAGCGAGCGACGCTGCGCGCACGGACCGAGGCCGACGAGCTGCTGCACGAAGCGCGCCGGCACCTCGCGCGAGCCATCGACGAGAAGAAGGACGCGCAGGCCCGCATACGAGAGGCCGAGCACGCGGAGCGCCGAGCCGCTGATGCGGTCGAGCTCGTCGCCATGGCCGCAGCGGAGGCGGTGGCCGAGGCGGCCACCGTCGCCTGGGAGGCCGCCGAATCGCTCTCCGGGTCAGCGGCGGAGGTCGATGCGCCTGCGGCGCCCGAGGTCGAAGCGGCGATCGACCTGACACTGGCCCGCACGGACGAGCGCGACCGCTTCGTGGTCACGATGCGCGGTGAGACGTTCGATGACCTGCTCGCCGGCGCCGTCCGAGCCGCGGTGCGGCGCGCGTTCAACCCGCTCGTCCGCGCCGGTCACTACACCGAGTCCCGGGTGCTCGAGCCGCACAACAAGAACTGACCCTCCTTTTGACGGCCGGGAAGGGCCTTTTGTCGGCCGGGAAGGCCGTCCCTAGACTTGCCGGACTTCGTCCGTCTCTCTTTGGAGGACCTTGATGGCCGGTTCTGTGATCCTTGCTGGCGCCCGAACGCCCATCGGCAAGCTGTCCGGCGCGCTCGCCGGGTTCTCCGCAGCCCAGCTCGGTGGTGTTGCCATCCGGGCCGCGCTCGAGCGGGCCGGGCTCACCCCGGACCAGATCGACTACGTGTTCATGGGCCAGGTGCTCCAGGCCGGCGCCGGCCAGATCACGGCGCGCCAGGCCGCGGTCGAGGCAGGCATCCCCATGACCGTGCCCGCCACGACGGTCAACAAGGTGTGCCTGTCCGGTCTCAACACGATCTACCTCGCCGACCAGATGGTGCAGGCCGGGGATGCGGAGATCGTGATCGCGGGCGGCATGGAGTCGATGACCAACGCTCCTTACCTCCTGCCCCAGGCCCGCGCCGGCTACCGCTACGGCGACGGCACACTCGTGGACTCGGTGGCCAACGACGGCCTGTTCTGCGCCTTCGACAAGCTGGCCATGGGCGGCGCGACCGAGAAGTACGCGGCGTCCGCCGGCATCGCGCGCGACGTGCAGGACGAGCTGGCCGCGAAGTCGCACGACCGCGCCGCGGCTGCGATCAAGGAAGGTCGCTTCGCGGACGAGATCATCCCGGTGGAGATCCCTCAGCGCAAGGGTGACCCCGTCCTCTTCGACACCGACGAGGGCGTCCGGCCCGGCACGACCGTCGAGTCGCTCGGCGCGCTGCGCCCGGCCTTCGACAGGGCGGGGAACATCACCGCCGGCAACGCGTCACAGATCTCTGACGGCGGCTCCGCCGTCATCGTCACCACCAAGGCCAAGGCCGAGGCGCTCGGCGTCGCACCGCTCGGCGAGATCGTCGGGTACGGCCAGATCGCCGGCCCCGACCCGTCGCTGCTGACGCAGCCGTCTCGTGCGATCCAGGCCGCGCTGGCCAAGACCGGCAAGTCGGTCAGCGACATCGACCTGTTCGAGCTGAACGAGGCGTTCGCCGCGGTCGGCATCGCGTCGATGAAGGACCTCGGCATCACCGACGAGGTGACCAACGTCGACGGCGGGGCCATCGCCCTCGGCCACCCGATCGGCATGTCGGGCAACCGCCTCGCCCTCCACATCCTGCACGAGCTGCGCCGTCGGGGCGGCGGGCTCGGCGCCGCGGCCCTCTGCGGGGGCGGCGGCCAGGGCGACGCCATCCTGCTGCAATCTCTTTGAGATTCGAGGTTTGAGCTCCCGAGCACTGGGGAAACCCGGACCTACCCATGCGCAATTTGTCCCTTGTCATGGGATCGCAACTGTTGTAACTTGATCGCAATACGCCATCCGGAACCGGTTACCCCACCCACCGGCCCGGAAGGTCACCTCGATGCACTGCCCGCGGGAGCCGGAACTCGTCCGCCCGCGCCCGGTTCTCCCGGGCAGTGTGTCGGGGGGTTCCTGGAGCTGAGGGGTCGCCGGCGAGGCGGCCCCTCGCTTCGTTTTTGGCTCAATCCACGAGTCGGCGGCCTTCGAGGGCGCGACCGAGGGTGAGCTCGTCGGCGTACTCGAGGTCGCCACCGACCGGGAGGCCGCTCGCGATGCGCGTGACCGTGAGCCCGATCGGCTTCAACAGCCGGCCGAGGTAGAGGGCGGTGGCCTCGCCTTCGATGTTGGGGTTGGTGCAGAGGATGACCTCCACGACCTCTTCGTCCTCGAGCCGAACGAGCAGCTCCTTGACCCGTAGCTGGTCCGGACCGACGCCTTCGATCGGGTTGATAGCTCCCTGGAGCACGTGGTAGCGACCGCGGTACTCACCGGTCTTTTCGACCGAGACGATGTCACGGGGCTCCTCGACGACGCAGAGCAACGTGGCGTCACGGCGCGGATCGGCACAGATCCCGCACAGGTCACCTTCGCTGATGTTGAAGCACCACTGGCACCACGCCACGCGGTCCTTGGCCTCGGCGATGGCGCGGGCCAGCCGTAGGGCGTCATCCTTGGACAGCTTCAGCAGGTGGAACGCGATCCGCTGCGCCGACTTGGGGCCGATGCCGGGCAGCCGCCCCAGCTCGTCGATGAGATCCTGGACCGGCCCGGCGTAGACGCCGCTCATCGACAGTCAGTCGTCGCCGGCGGGCAGGCCGGTGCCGCCGAGCAGACCGCCGAGGTCCAGCCCGCCGAGGCCGCCCATCGCCTCCTGCTGGGCTTCGGCCATGCGGGCGGTGAGGTCGTGCAGCGCGGCGAGCACGAGGTCCTCGAGCAGCTCGACGTCGGCAGGGTCGACGACGTCGGGACGGATCGTCACCGACTCGAACGAGAGATCACCCGCGCCGCGCACGACGACGGCTCCCCCACCCGAGCTGCCCTCGTAGATCTGCGACCGCGCCGCTTGCACCTTCTGGAAGCTCTCCATGATCCCGCCGAGGTCGGGCATGCCCGGAAGCGCTGACTCGTCCGTCACGGTTCTTCCTCCTGGAAGAGCTCGGCACCAGGGAAGGCCTCGGAAAGCCGGTCGACACCCGTCCTCGAATCGGCCGGTGCGTCCTCCAGCGCATGCACCTCGGCGATGTCGATCGGGTCTTCGAGCACCGGTTCGGGCGCCGGCTCGGACGCTGGGCTCGGCGGAGCCCCACCGTCCACCTCGAGCACCAGCGGGACGGGGCGCCCGAAGTGCTCGGCCAGCACGCGCTCGACATCGGCGCGCAGCTCCTCGCAGCGCCTGCGATGGGGCTCGTTGGGCAGGGCGAAGTGGGCGCCCTTCTCGTCCACGGCGACGAAGCGCCCGCCGGCGAAGCGCGGCTTCGCGCCGCGCGGGAGCAGCGCCAGCAGCGTGTCGCCCCACACCAACGTGAGCTCGTCTCGGGTCGGGAGGTCCAACGCCGCGCCAGCAGGTCGAGCAGCCGCAGCTGGCGGCGCGGCCGCCGCTTTGGCGGGGGTCGGCGCTCGCGGCG
>JBEEGB010000096.1:0-6506 GCA_041166585.1 Acidimicrobiaceae bacterium | reverse complement strand
CCAGGCCGCGCCGGCGGAAGTGCTCCGCGGCGAGCACCTCGTCCTGGGAAAGGATCGGCGCCACCGGGACGCCCGCCAGCGCGAGGTCGGCGACGAGCTCGTCCCGCGGGCGCATCGCGATCCGTTCCCGCACGAGCAAGCCGAGGCGGCCCTGGTCGGCGATCCTCTCCGGCAGCGTGCGGGCCGCTTCCGCGTCGAGGCCGAGCGCGTGGCACAGCGCGGACCAGAAGTGGTCCTCACTCAGGACGCCGAGCGCGATCCAGCCGCCGTCGCTCGTCGCGAACGTGCCGTACCCGGGCAGGTCGGCGGTCAGCGCGACGCCCGTGCCCGCGACCGGGTAGCTGCGGACCGCGCCCGTCCACGTGGCCAGCACGTCGGCCATGGCGACATCGATCTGCTCACCCTCGCCGGTCGCGGCTCGGCGGAGGAGCGCGGCGCAGATCGCCATCGCCGCGTAGGCGCCGCCGGCCAGGTCGGCGAGCGGCGGTCGGGGCACCACGGGCGTCCCGTCTCGCGGCTCGAGCACGCCGGCCCACGCCTGGTAGTCGATGTCGTGTCCCGGCACCGAGGCGAGCGGACCGTCCTGCCCGTAGCCCGAGATCGAGCAGTACACGACGCTGCGGTTCACCGCTCGCACCGCAGCTTCGTCGACGCCGAGGCGGGCGGCCACCCCGGGCCGATAGCCCTCGACCACCGCGTCGGCGCATGCCGCGAGCTCGAGTGCCTTCGCACGCCCTTCGTCGGAGCGGAGGTCGAGCGCCAGCGCTCGCTTTCCGGCGTTGAGCGACGCGAACATCGCGGGCAACGAGCGCATCGGGTCACCGGCCGGTGGCTCGACCTTCACCACATCCGCTCCCATCTCGGCCAAGAGCTGCGTGGCGTACGGCGCCGGCCGCCAGATCCCGAGGTCGAGCACCCGCACCCCGTCCAACAATCCCGACATGGCCGAACGGTAGGCGCTCCCCTCGCTTGGCGGCTCCCGCAGGCTCACCCGTACCATGAACACATGTCCGCACGCTCACGCGACCTGCCCCGACGCTCCTGCCTCTCCGTCCCCGGCTCCAGCGAGAAGATGCTGGCGAAGGGCCCGACCATCCCCGCGGACATGACCTTCCTCGACCTCGAGGATGCGGTGTCGCCCCTGGAGAAGGAAGCGGCCCGGCCCAAGGTCGTCGAGGCCATCAAGAGCCAGGACTGGGGCGAGCGGGTGCTGTGCGTCCGCGTCAACGCGTGGGACACCAAGTGGACCGCGTTCGACGTGATCGAGGTGGTCGGCAATGCCGGCGAGCGGCTCGACGAGATCATGCTCCCGAAGGTGCAGTCAGCGGCCGAGGTGGTCGCCATGGACCTCCTGCTCACCCAGGTCGAGCAGAAGGCGGGCCTGCCCGCCGGCCACATCGGCATCGAGGCGCAGATCGAGACCGCCCGCGGCCTGATCAACGTCGAGGAGATCTGCGCCGCCTCGCCTCGGTTGGAGACGGTCATCCTCGGGCCGGTCGACATGTCGGCGTCGATGGAGATGCCGTCGCTCGGTGGCGGCCTGCAGATCCCGGAGTACCCCGGCGACTACTTCCACTACGTCTTCGTCAAGATCTTGATGGCAGGCCGGGCGAACGGCCTGCAGGTCATCGACGGCCCGTACGTGAAGGTCCGTGACCCAGAGGGCTTCCGTGACTTCTGCATCCGCACGCAGGTGCTCGGCTTCGACGGCAAGTGGGCGTTGCACCCGGACCAGGTGACGATCCTCAACGAGGTCTTCTCGCCCAGCCAGGCGCAGTTCGACAAGGCGTGGGACGTGCTCGACGCGTACGCCAAGGCCACCACCGAAGGCGATCGCAAGGGTGCGGTGATGCTCGGCGACGAGATGATCGACGAGGCATCGCGGAAGGTCGCCGTGAAGCTGGTGAAGAAGGGCGAGCGCAGCGGGATGGCGCGGTCGCAGCACTGAGCCGGCCGTGATCATCGACGCCATCGTCCCGGCGCGCGATGAGGAGAGCACAGTGGCTGACAACGTCGTCGCCGCGCTCGCGTGCCGCTACGTCCGCGAAGTGATCGTGGTGGACGACGGCTCGTCAGACGCGACGGCTGAGCGAGCGCGGGCGGCTGGCGCCAAGGTGATCGTCCTCGAAGGCTCGTCCGGTTCCAAGGCGCGGGCGATGGCAGCAGGCGTCGCGCAGTCCGACGCCGACGCGTTCCTGTTCGTGGACGCGGACTGCACCAACCTCGCCGGTCGCCACCTCGACGCCATCTGCATCCCGGTGTTGGAGGACAGGGCGGCACTTTCGATCGGCGCGTTCGACTACGGGCGGTTCTGGAACCCGCAGGTGCTCCGATGGCCGCCCCTGTCCGGTGAGCGCCTCGTGCCGCGGTGGGTGTGGGAGTCGATCCCCGAGCACAAGCTGCTCGGCTACACGATCGAGGTGCGCATCAACGAGGTGATCGCGGAGGGCCGCCTGCCGGCCTCGGTGCGCACGCTCGATGGCGTGTACCACCGCACCAAGCGCGACAAGTACGGGCGCCGACAGGGCCTCCGCCTCACCTGGTTGATGTACAGGGACCTGCTCGGCATGGTCTGGCCGTTCGGGGACGTCCGGTTGCGGACCTATTGGTTCTACCTCCGCGCCCTCACCATCGAGCGCTGACGCGATGGTGCAGCGCGCGGACGTCGTCGTGATCGGTGCAGGGGCGATGGGTTCCGCGACCGCGTGGTGGTTGGCTCGACAAGGCGTCGACGTAGTGCTCGTCGATCAGTTCGAGCAGGGCCACGGACTCGGATCGAGCCATGGCGGCGCCCGCATCTTCCGCCTCGCCTACCCCGACCCGGCCTACGTGCGCCTGGCCCAGGAGGCTCTTCCGCTCTGGCGCGAGCTCGAGGACGACGCCGGTGCGACGCTGCTCGACATCACGGGCGCGGTCGATCACGGCGATCCCGCGTCCATCGACGCGGTGGCTGCGGGGCTCGCGGCGGGAGGTGCCGCGCACGAGCGGCTCAGCGCGAAGGAGGCGACGGCGCGGTGGCCAGGGATGCGCTTCGCCGGCGAGGTGCTGTTCCACCCTGACGGCGGGCGCTGCCGGGCGGGTGCTGCCGTGTGCGCCCTGCAGGACCGCGCCGCGGCGCACGGCGCGGACGTTCGGTTCGGTGCCGGCCCTGCGTCGCTCGACATCATCGACGGGGGAGACCGGGTCGAGGTGCGCGCCCCGGATGCCGATCTGGTGTGGCAGGCGCGCGTCGCGGTCGTCACGGCCGGAGGCTGGGTGGGCTCCGTGCTCGCGGGGGTCCCCGCGGCGCGGGCGCTGCCCACGCTCACCGTGACCCAAGAGCAGGTGCAGCACTTCGCGCCGCGCCAGCCCGGCGACTGGCCGAGCTTCATCCACCACCGCCAGCCGTGGACGTATGGACTCCTGGCACCGGGCGAGGGGGTCAAGGTCGGGGAGCACCACGTGGGTCCCGTCATCGACGCGGATCGCCGCGTGCCGCGCGACGCGAACGCGGAGGCGACGATCGTGCGCTACGTCGAGGAGTGGTTCCCCGGGCTCGACCCGACGCCGGTGCACACCGCCGAGTGCCTGTACACCACCACGCCGGACGAGTCGTTCGTGCTCGAGCGGGTCGGTCCGGTTGTCGTCGGCTCACCGTGCAGCGGACACGGATTCAAGTTCACCCCCGCGATCGGCCGAAGACTCGCCAAGATGGCAGGGTTGTAGGGGCGCGAAGGAAGGAGCTCGAGATGGACAAGGCTCTTCGTGCCCTCGGCGCGCTGCTGCTGCTCGCCAACGGCGCGGTGCACCTCCAGCGCTACTACGGCGGGTACCAGTACATCCCGAACATCAGCAAGCTCTTCATCGTCAACGTCATCCTCGCTGCGCTGCTCGCGGTGTATGTGGCGTTTGTCGGCTCGTCGTGGGCGCTCGGCTGCGGGATCCTGTTCCAGCTCGGGACGCTGGCCGCGCTGCTGTACGCGAACTCCCAGCCCCTGTTCGACTTCACCCAGACCAAGCTCGATGGCTGGCCGACGGTCGCCATCGTCGTCGAGCTCGCCGGCGCGCTGGTGCTCTCCCTCGACCTGTTCGCATCGCGACCCCGCATCCACGCGAGGTACAGCCGGGTTTAAGCGGGAGACTGCTCGACGAGGCGACGGGCGATCACCTTGAGGCACAGCGTCTCGTCGGCGCCCTCGAAGATCGACAGCACGCGCGCGTCGACGAAGTAGCGGCTCACCGCGAACTCCTCCGCGTAGCCCATGCCTCCGTGGATCTGCATCGCCTCCCGCGTGACCCACTCTGCGGCCTTGCACACGTAGGCCTTGACCATGGCGGCCTCGAGGGTGCCCTCGCCCTTCGCCATCATCCTCGCCACCGAGTAGGAGAACTGGCGCGCGGCCTGGATGGTGATCGCCATGCGCGCCAGCTTCGCCTTCGTGAGCTGATAGTCAGCGATGGGCTGTCCGAACACCACGCGGTCGAGCGCGTACTGGCGGGCGTCCTCGAAGGCGGCCTGCATCACGCCGACGGCGCGCGCTGCGGTCTGCAGCCGCCCGTTCTCGAAGCCGGCCATCTGCAGGTAGAAGCCCTTGCCCAACCCGTCCTCACCGCCGACGAGGCAATCGTCCCCGACGAACCACGAGTCGAACGCGATCTCATAGGAGTGCATGCCGCGGTACCCGATGGTGTCGATGGGCCGACCCTCCATCTTCCCGCCCTTGCCGTCCTCGAGCATGAAGCCATGTCCCTCGCCTTGCTCCTTGGGGACGATGAACAGCGAGAGGCCGCGGTGGGTCTTCGAGCGGTCGGGGTCGGTGCGCGCCAGCAGCATGAGCACATCGGCGCGAGCGCCGAAGGTGCACCAGGTCTTCACCCCGTTGATGAGCCAACCGCCTTCGGTCTTCGTGCCGGTGACCTTGATGCCGGCGACGTCCGAACCGAAGTCCGGCTCGGTGACGGCGACGGCGTTGAGCACCTCGGCCGCCGCCAGCTTCGGCAGCCACTCCTGCTTCTGATCCTCGGTGCCGCCCTTCAGCAGCGCGCGCGTGAGGATCTCGGGCCGCGTGATCAGCGAGCCACCAGCGCCGAGGGAGCCGCGGGACAGCTCCTCGGTGGCGACCACCATGCCGATGTACTCCGACTCGCCGCCCGTGCCGTACCCGCCGTACTCCTCGGGTATCGACAGGCCGAAGGCGCCCATCTCGGCGAGCCCCTTGATGATCGCCTCGGGGATGTCCGCGTTCTCGCGGTGGATGTGCTCGGCGGCGGGCTTGAGCTCGGCGTCAGCGAACCGGCGGAACGTGTCCTGGACCAGCTCGAAGTCGGGGTCGAGGTGGCGGGGTCCCTCTTCGCCGCCGAGCTCGGCCAGGAAGGCAGGGTCGCGGTACGTCGCGAGGAAGGCGCGCGCGCTGTCGAGCGCTCCCGGCTCGGCGCCCCACGCGGCCTCGCGTCCGAACAGCTTGGCGGCGAGGTCGGCGACGGCATCGGCGACGAACGCACACGTGATCCGGGCTTCGATGTCACCCTTGTTGCCGTAGTCGAGCAACCCTCGCGCGGTCTCGACGGCAGCCGCGGCGTGCGCGAGGTCGTAGGCCAGCACCTGGTTGGCGTCGACGCCTCCTTCGGCGGCGGCGAGGGTGCGCACACCCGTCCGGACGACGCCCTGGGCGAGCTCGACGACGGTCGCGGCGGAGGAGAGATCCGGGGCGCTCATGGCCAGAGAGGCTACCCGCGAGCATTCTGGCGCCGGAATCCGTGGGCGCCGATCTCGTGGTTGGTCGAGCGCGCCGCTTGGTTCATACGATGCCGCCCTATGGGAACCCACGAACGTCCCTTCGGCCGCCTCTATGAGGACTTCGAGCTCGGAGACATCTACCGGCATTGGCCGGGCAAGACGATCACCGAGTACGACGACCACCTCTTCTGCATGATCACCATGAACCACCACCCGGTCCACACGAACGCGTGGTTCGCGGAGCACGAGAGCCCGCACGGCAAGAACCTGGTGGTCGGCAACCTCGTGTACTCGTTGGTGCTGGGCATGAGCGTGCCCGATGTCTCCGGCTCGGCCATCGCGAACCTCGAGGTGGAGACGCTGAAGCACGCGAAGCCCACGTACCACGGCGACACCATCTACGCGGAGACGCGTGTCCTCGACAAGAGGCTCACGTCGAAGGGTGACCGCGGCATCGTCACGGTGGAGACCAAGGGCATCAACCAGCGCGGTGAAGAGGTCTGCTACTTCAGGCGCAAGGTGATGGTGTGGACGCGGGAGACGGCGCCCCCTCGGGGCCGGCCCTACGACGAATCGATCTGGGACTCTCCCGAGTGACCGACGCCCGCATCCCGGTGCCGGCCAACGCCTTCGGTCCTGCCGCCGGTGACTACGAGCGGGCAAGGCCCTCGTACCCGTCCGCCGCCGTCGAGGTGCTCGCCCGCGAGCTCGGTCTCGGCCCTGGTTCGAAGGTGTGCGATCTCGCCGCGGGCACGGGCAAGCTGACGCGGCTCCTGGCCGCGACCGGCGC
>JBEEGB010000095.1:0-4427 GCA_041166585.1 Acidimicrobiaceae bacterium | reverse complement strand
CCACCGCTCAGCGGCGAGCCTTCGAGCCCGATGGCGTGACGCAGCACCTCCGCCCCGGTGAGCTGGGTGCGGTTGGCCCGGTCGGCCAGTGCCGCCGCCGCCTCGACGAGGTCGGCCTGGTTCAGCTGGACCCAACGGCCACGCGAACGGACCAACGGCTTCGCCTGCGCCGCGAGGTCCGCGATCTCCGCGGCGGTGAGCTCGACGTCGTCGAACACGGCCGACCACCGCACCTGCACGAGCTGGTTGGCGCCCACGACGCTCTTGTCGAACGCCTCGGCGGTGAGCCGCAGCACCGGGCTCGGCCGCCGCCGTGACAGGGCCGGGACCCGCACATCGAACCCGGCGGCTTCGAGCGCGGGACCGGTGACGGTCATGAGCTCCCAGGCCTCGGCGTCGCTGAGGTACACCTGTCCCCGGCGCAGCGCACCGGGCCGCAGGAGCACGGGGAGCAGGCGCTCGAGGCGGACGAGCTCGCCGGAGAGGTGGCGCTTGGAGCGCCCGTCGACGAGCGCGACCTCGACGGGGACGAGGTGGTCGTCTGGGTCATGGCCGAGCACCGAGAGGTACCACGCCGATCCGCTGTCAGGAGGATCGAGCTGCACGACGAGGCGCGAGCCGGACGGTGCGGTGACCGGTCGGGACCACAGCTCGAGCCGTCGGGCCAGCTCGGCGCCCGCGCTCGTCGGTGCCTCGAACGGTGACCCGTCGAGACGGGTGAGGAAGGCCTCCGCGACCGCGGCGGCGGTGCGGGGCGCGGGAGGGGGCGCCGGCAGCTCCAAGCGTCCGGCGGCGTCCGTGGCGATCGCGTCGACGACGGAGCCGAGCACGACGAGGAGCAACGACTTCGCCTCGGCGCGCTCGAGGACCGCGACGGTGCTCGGCATGGCGCGTGCCATCTCGTCCAGGCGGCGCTGCTCGACCAGAGCCGGGACCCAGCGCACGGTGTGCTGTGACAACCCGCCCTGCGCGGGGCGGCGGCTGCGGAGCGTCGGCACGATCGCTCCCTGCGCCACCAGGCGCACACCCCAGTCCGCGACGCGACCGAGCCAGGTGAGGCTCGGGCCCACACCGTCACCGCCCTGCCCGGCGCCGACGGCGACGAGCCACCCGAGCGCGGCGTCGATCGGGATGGCGCGCGCCGGCGCGGCGGCACCGGACGGCAGCGGCACGGGCTTGTGACGGGTCCAGCCGCCCGTCGGCGCGCCCGCCTTCAACAACCGCTCGCCCAGCTCGTCACCCGTCGCGGGCTCGGTCCCCGGCCCCGCGGCCCACACGACCAGGCGACCCATCGACCACGATGCCTGAAGGCTGACCTCGCCGACGACCTCCGGTGCCCGGACGTCAGAGGCCCCGTTCACGTCGGGGACCGCCACACCCAGCTTGGTCAGGGAGCGGACGATGCTGGCGCGCTCGTCCTCGAAGTCGGCGACGACCTGTTCGCGCTCCTCGCCGGGCAGGGCACGGACCGAGCGGAGCGTCTCGTCGGTGTCGTCCAGCAGCCGCTCGAGCGCGACCTGCCACGCCGCACGGTGGGCCTCGAGCTGCTCGAGCTCGTCCGGGCTCGCGAAGCCGTCGACCTCGGCCCGCACGGCCGCTTCAAACCCCTGTGGCAACGGCCGACGAGACCCCTGGGCCTCAGCCGCTCCTGATGCTTCGTGCATGTGCTCTCCGGCGCTCGCGCGCAGCTCGACCCCGACACCAACCCACCCGGGCTGTGGTGTGAGAACGATCCGATGTCGACGTCTCGGGGTGCGGCCACACCTGGGCAGGCCCCCCGCATCCGAGCAACGACCGCCGCGGCCGCGCCCGCATGGGACGTGATCCCGACCAGGTTACCGCGATCCGCCGCCCGACGCGTGCGCAACCGGCTCGCTCCCTCGGCCGTGTGCCCACTGTGGACTCTCAACCGTGGCTGGACACGGCTCAGAGTCCACTGGGGTCACGAGGCCGGATCGAGGTGGACTCTCTGGACGCTAGGCCGTGAAGACCACGGCTGGGAGTCCGCAGAGCCCGTCACAAGCGCAGGTCCACTCAGCTGCAGCCGCTGGTGCTCCCACACGACGGGCAGGCATGGCACGAGCCGGCTCGCTGCATCTGCACACCGCACTGCATGCAGTACGGAGCGTCCGAGTGGCTCACCTTCGGCACGGGCACCGGTTCGGGCTCGGGCGACGGTGTGGAGTCGGTCAGGTCGAGCAGCGACGACGCCGACTCGATCGAGGGCGGGTCGGCGGGGATCTCCTGGCCCTGGCGGGTCTCCACAACCGTCTCCTCGACACCCGGCAGCGTGGGCTGCGTGCGCTCGTTGACGGTGAGGATGTTGAGCTCGGCCCGCTCGGCCGGCGACAGGTAGTCGACCGCCAGACGCCGGAAGATGTAGTCGACGACGCTCGACGCGAACCGCAGGTCCGGGTCGTCGGTCATGCCTGCCGGCTCGAAGCGCATGTTCGTCATCGCCTCGACGAAGCTGCGCAACGGCACGCCGTACTGCAGGCCGTGGCTCACCGAGATGGCGAACGCGTCCATGATGCCGGCGAGGGTCGAGCCCTGCTTCGACACCCGGAGGAAGATCTCGCCCGGCCGGCCGTCGGCGTACTCGCCGACCGTCACGAAGCCCTTGCAGTCCGCGACGCGGAACTCGAACGTGTGCGACGCCCGGTTGCGGGGCAGCTTCTCGCGCACCGGCTCCTTGACCGTGACGATGCGCTCCACGATCCGCTCCACGATCTCGGTGACCGGCTGTGCCTCCGAAGACAGTGCGGGCGCGACGGCGGCCGGCTCCTTCTTCAGCGTCGAGAGCGGCTGGCCGACCTTGCAGTTGTCGCGGTAGATCGCCACCGCCTTGATGCCGAGCTTCCAGGCATCGATGTGCAGCTGCTCGACGTCTTCGATCGTCACGTCCGATGGCATGTTCACGGTCTTGGAGATCGCACCCGAGATGAACGGCTGGACCGCACCCATCATGCGGACGTGACCCGAGTAGTGGATCGTGTTGTCGCCCATCGAGCACGCGAACACGGAGACGTGCTCGGCCTTGAGGTGTGGAGCACCGAGCACCGATCGCTGCTCGTCGATGTAGGCGATGATGTCGGCGGCCTGCTGGGCGTCGTAGCCGAGGCGGCGGAGCGCACGCGGGATCGTCTGGTTGACGATCGACATCGTGCCGCCACCAACGAGCTTCTTCAGCTTCACGAGCCCGAGGTCGGGCTCGATGCCGGTGGTGTCGCAGTCCATCAACAGGCCGATGGTGCCGGTGGGGGCCAGGACGCTCGCCTGGCTGTTGCGCACGCCGAACGACTCACCCAGCTCGCACGCCGCGTCCCACGCCTGCTGCGCGGCGGACAGCACCTCTGCGGGGACCAGCTCCTCGTCGATGTGCGAGGCCGCGGCGCGGTGCATGTCGAGCACGCGGAGCATGTGCTCGCGGTTGAGCTGGTAGCCGGCGAACGGACCCATGCGGGCCGCGGTGCGGGCGGAGATCTCATAGGAGTGGCCGGTGAGCAGCGCGGTGATGGCCGCGGCCCAGGCCCGGCCGGCGTCGCTGTCGTAGGCGAGGCCGAGCGCCATGAGCAGCGCGCCGAGGTTGGCGTAGCCGATGCCCAGCTGACGGAAGCGGCGGCTGTTGTCGGCGATCTTGTCGGTCGGGTAGTCGGCGTTGCCGACGAGGATCTCCTGCGCCGTGAACACCACCTCGGTGGCGGCCTTGAAGCCCTCGACGTCGAACACGTCGTCGTCGCCGTCGCGCAGGAACTTCAGGAGGTTGAGGCTGGCGAGGTTGCACGCCGAGTTGTCGAGGTGCATGTACTCGCTGCACGGGTTCGAGCCGTTGATGCGCCCTGTGGTCGCGGCGGTGTGCCAGCGGTTGATCGTGGTGTCGAACTGCATGCCGGGATCGGCGCACTCCCACGTCGCCGTCGAGATCTGGCGCATGAGGTCACGGGCGCGGATGGTCTTGAGGATCTCGCCGGTGGTGACGGCCTTCAGGTTCCAGTCGGCGTCGTCGAGCACCGCCTGCATGAACTCGTCGGTGACCCGCACCGAGTTGTTGGCGTTCTGGTACTGGATCGAGTGGCTGTCGGCGCCGTCGAGGTCCATGTCGAAGCCGGCGTCACGCAGCACGCGGGCCTTGGTCTCCTCCTTGGCCTTGCACCAGATGAACTCCTCGATGTCGGGGTGGTCGATGTCGAGGATCACCATCTTCGCGGCGCGTCGGGTCTTGCCACCCGACTTGATCGTGCCGGCGGAGGCGTCGGCGCCGCGCATGAAGCTGACCGGGCCGGAGGCGGTGCCCCCGCCCTTGAGCAGCTCCATCGACGAGCGGATCTTGCTCAGGTTGATGCCGGAGCCCGAGCCGCCCTTGAAGATCGTCCCCTCCTCGACGTACCAGTTGAGGATCGAGTCCATCTGGTCGTCCACGGCGAGGA
>JBEEGB010000094.1:0-6006 GCA_041166585.1 Acidimicrobiaceae bacterium | reverse complement strand
CCCACGCGCGACGACGCCGTGATCGCCCGCGAACACCGCGACGGCAGCTGGGGTGGGGATGGGCGGAGGGTCTTCGCCGGCGATGGCGGCGAGGTGGGCTCCGAGCGTCTCGACGCGGCCGAGCGCTCCTCGAGGCTTGGTGAGGCGGTCGTGGTGCGCGAGCGCGGCCAGCTCGGCTGGCGCGTCCAGCGGTCCGACGAGCGCAGCGGCGGCCGCGAACGGACCGTCTGTCGTGGTGAGCCACGCCCGAACCGCATCGGCCGCAGCTGCTCCGTCGGTGACACGGGCGAACCAGACGCCGGCGGCAGCCGCGGCCGCGGCATCGACGTCACTGTCCCCGACGAACAGGGCATCGGCGGCTTCGACGCCAAGCCGCTCGAGTGCGCGGAGGATGGCGCGTGGGTCGGGCTTTGCAGCTCCCACGTCGACCGAGGTGACGACCACCTCGAGCAGGTCGTCGAGCCCGATCGGCGCGAGCAGCGCACGCACGTCTGCTTCGACCATCACCTCCGTGTCGGTGACGGCACCGAGCCGCATGCCCGCATCCCGCAGCGCCGCCAGATCGCGAGCGGGTTGACCGATCGGTGTCGCGACGAGTGCGGCGACCGCGGTCGCCGGTGGAGCGGCGACGACGAGTGTGTCCCCGATGTCGAAGAGAACGGCTTTGATCATCATCCAACCTCATCGTTCGTGGCGTCGAGGGCCCGGTCGAGCCGCTCGAGCCCGGCATGATCGGGCACGGCGATGCGGGTGTGCGAGGCCAGCCCGAAGCTCGCGCAGTCCCGGACCGCGATGCCGTGGGGGGCGAGCCGGTCGCGGAGCCCCGACCGTGATGCCAGAACCCATGGTGCGTCGGACGGTTCGGTGTCGATGCCGTACCGGCGCAGGAGCGCGACGAGATCATCCCGGAGCGCAGCGATCTCCTTGCACCAGCGCTCGAGCTCGGCGTGCTCGAGCAGCTCGGGCACCAACGTGACGGCGAGACCGTTGACCGGCCATGCGGGTTGGCGAGCCGTGAAGCGATCCACGTCATCGGCGATCACGTAGCCGACTCGCAGGCCAGGACACGCGAACACCTTGGTGAGCGATCCGACGACGATCGCGTCGTCGTCGCCTCTCGTCCACGTCCCGGTCGCCAACGGGTAGAAGGCCTCGTCCCAGACGTCGGCGGCCGCGGTCGGGTCAGCCAGCAGGCCGGTCGGGTTGTTCGGGTTCGATGCCCAGCGGGGTCCGGTGCCGCGAGGGTGGAGGCTGAACTCGGGCTCCGCCGCGACCCTGCCGCCGATCGCGGCTGCGACGAGAGCGATCGCTTCGCTGCCGCCGTTCGTGAGAAGCACGCGGCCGGGGTCGGTGCCGAGGTGCTCGGCCAGCACACGTGTCGCGTCGAGCTCGTCCGGGTAGCGGCGCAGGCTCGACAGGTGCGGGCCGGCCAACGCCGCGATGTCGGGCGCACACGGGGTGAGGGACTGCGAGAGGTCGCGGACGGCATCGGGATCGATGCCGAGCGCGCCGGCGAGCGCGGCGCCGTCGCCGCCGTGTGGCCCAGGCGGGGGGATCAACGTCGTCTCCAGCGTTGCAGCAGACCCACCGTCGCCAAGCCGGCGGCGAGGGCGAGCCCCACGTCGTTGGCGAGCCGGACCGCACGTGCGATGTCGGCGCGCTCAGGCGGCCTCCCGTCGCCGAGCGAGGGGCGGACCTCGACTCGATCCCCGTAGCGGTTCTCGCCGCCCAGGCGCAGCCCGAGCGCAGCTGCGAACGCGCTCTCGGCCACGCCGGCGTTGGGCGACGGGTGGGCAGCGGCATCGCGACGCACCGTCCGCCAGACCGCGACGGCCTCGCCCGGCCGCACCGCGGCGACCAAGGCGGCGGTGACGCGCGCGGGCACGAAGCCCGCAGCGTCGTCGAGACGAGCGGCCGCCCAGCCGTAGCGCTCGTAGCGGGGTGACCGGTGGCCCACCATCGAGTCCATCGTGTTGACGGCGCGGAAGCCGAGCGCGCCCGGCGCGCCCAGTGCGGCGGCCCACAGCGCCGGCGCGACGACGGCGTCGACCGTGTTCTCTGCGACCGACTCGACGGCTGCGCGGCACAGCTCCTTGTCGTCCATTGCGGTCGGGTCACGTCCGACGAGCGCGGGGATGAGCAGGCGGGCGCGTTCGATGTCGCCGTCCGCGAGAGCAGCCTCGACGGCCAGCGCCGCATCCCCGAGGGCGCGCCCGGCGACGGCCACGTAGGTGGCGAGCGCCGTCGAGCGCACAGCCGCGCCCGCCGCCGCGCCGACGCAGGCCCCAGTCGCCGCGTGGACGACGCCGGCGGCGCGACTGTCCCGGTAGAGCACGCGCTCCGTCGCGCTGAGCGCACGCCCGAGCAACGCGACCGGATGCGGTGCCATCGGAGGCTCGCCCGCGAGGCGATCGATCACCACCCCCACCGCGGCCCCGAAGGGGTCAGCGTGCCTCACCACCTGGCCGCCGCCACCAACAGGCCGACGGTCTCACCGATGATCCCGGCCGCGCCGAGCACGTCACCGGTGTAGCCGCCGAGGCGCCGCTTGGCGAGGAGCAGCACGAGCACGCCGGCAAGGATCGAAGCACCGACCGCGATCTCAGTGCGGCGGCCGTCGGCCAGCGCGCCGAGCGACACGGCGGCGATGAGGCCGTAAAGACCAACCGGTCGCCAGTCGCCCTCGCCGAACGCGGACGCCAATCCGTGCTCGCCGCGCGCGTAGGGAAGGACGCGTGCTCCCACCGCCATGACCGTGCGCGAGCCGCACCACAGGCCGGCCAGCAGGAGCACCGAGACGGGTTGGGAGGCGAGGGCGGCAAAGCGCAGGAGCAGCACCGCAACGACGACCGTCACCCCGAACGCGCCGACGTCCGGCGTGGCCATCACCTCGAGCCTCCTCGCCTTGCCGGGGAGGTGGGGGAGCAGGCCGTCGGCCGAGTCGGCGAGGCCGTCGACGTGGAGCATGCCGGTCAGCGCCAGGTCGGCGACGATCACCAGCGCCGCGGCGACCACCGGTGTGAACGCCCGGTCCGCGAGCCACCACGCCCCGCCGACGCCGACCCCGATGAGCGCGCCGGCGAGGGGGAACCAGTCGAAGGTCCTGCGGTCGGGCGCACCGCCACCGACGGGCAGAGGGGTGAGGAACGCGATCGCGCGCCTCATGGACGCTCCAACGGGAGGACGCGGCCGGCCACGACGAGCAGCACCTCGTCGGCGACCTCGGCAATCGCCCGGTTCAGCTCGCCGAGCGCATCTCGGAACCTTCGGCCCAGCTCGGTGCTCGGGTGCACGCCGAGGCCGACCTCGTCAGACACGAGCACGACGGGCGCAACGCGCGCTTGCAGCGTCGCGAGCAGCGCGCCGATGTCGATGCGGTCCTCGAGCTGCGCGCCGACCCACGGGCCGAGCGAGTCGACGAGCACGACGGCGCCGGGATCGGCTTCGGTCAGCGCGCCGACCAGATCAGCGCCCGCCTCGATCGTCGGCCAGGTCGCGGGTCTCCGGCTCTGGTGGGCCGCGATGCGGGCGGCGAGGTCGGTGTCGCCTCGGTCGATGGCGGTGGCGACGTAGGTCACCGAGCCGCCGGCGGATTCGGTGGCGAGGACGGTGGCGCGTCGTTCCGCGACCTCCGACTTCCCCGAGCGCGCGCCGCCGAGCACGAGGACGATCACCGGCGGCGGGCCACGTACGAAGCGGCACCAGCCGCGACCGCGCCGTGCACCGCGCGTGCCAGCCGCGCCCCCCACTGCGATCGGGGACCGCCGTACAGCTCGGTGCCGCCGGAAGGGCAGCACACGACGACCGCGTCCGATGCGGTGCCGGTGCCGGGAACGCCCGCCTCGCCGAGCGCCTGCGCCTTCGCCTCGGTGACCGTGACGACCGCGTTGACCAGCGCAGCCTCGGAGAGCGGTGCGGGCACCCAGCACACGAGGTTGATGGTGCCCGGCGCCCAGCGTGACCACGCGCCGTCCTCAGCCGCCGCCCACGTCGGCGTCGCGATGCCGACCGTGGCCGCGCACTCGACGCCGCCGTCGACTGCTGCGTTCATGTCGAGCACCGGCGCGGCGGTGAGGAGGCCGACGCCTCGTGCCGGGTCGAGGTCGAGCGAGCACGCGATCGCCGCGACGTGAGCTGCCGGGTCGGCGTGGGCGTAGTCGACATCGACCTGCGCGTTGGCCACCCACTCGCGAGGACCGAGCCCGCCGCCGAGCACCGCGGAGGAGACGGCGATCGTGCCGGGCGGCAGCTGCCACACGGCTACGGGCCGCGAGGCCCCATCGTCGTCATACGCCGTGCGCTGCGGATCGAGCACCCCGCTCAATAGTCGATCCCCTTCTTGGCGAGGACGCCGGTGTCGTACGCGTGCTTCACCTTGTGCATCTCGGTGACGGTGTCGGCCACGTCGACGATCGCCGCGGGTGCGTCGCGTCCGGTGCAGACGATGTTCACGATCTCAGGACGGCTCGTGATCGTGTCAGCGACGTCGGCACCGTCGATCCAGCCCCAGTTGATCGGGTAGGTGAGCTCGTCGAGCACCACCAGACGGTGCTCGCCGGCGGCGATGAGCGCCTTGGCGTGAGCCCACGCTTCGACGGCGACGGCCTGATCGCGGGACAGGTCATCGGAGTCCCACGTGAAGCCCTCGCCGATCGCCCACCAGTCGACGCCGAGCCGGTCTCGGCACACGCTCTCCTCGCCCACCTGCCACTCGCCCGACTTGAGGAACTGCACCACAGCCACCCGCCAGCCACGGGCCACGCCGCGCACCACCACACCGAACGCCGCGGTCGACTTGCCCTTGCCATCACCGGTGTTGACGAGCACCACGCTCGGGGCTCGCCGCCGCGGCGCGGGGTGGCTGTGCTCGACCGGAACGCCGTCAGCGTCGATCACGGGTTTGCTCCTCCCGGAAGGGAAGGACGACGGGGTGGCCGCCGTCATGGATGATCCGGACCTTGGCGCCGTAGTAGCGGGCGAGGTTCTGCTCGGTGAGCACCTCCGACGCAGGGCCGTCGACGACGACGCGGCCGGCGTCGAGCAGGACGAGCCGCTCGGCGTACTGCCCTGCCAGCGTCAGGTCGTGCATCGTCGTGACCACCGTGAGGGCGTGCTCTCGTCTGAGGTGGTCGACGAGCTCGAGCACCTGCTGTTGGTGCCCCACGTCGAGCGCGGTGGTGGGCTCGTCGAGGAGCACGATCGGCGCGCCCTGCGCGAGAGCGCGAGCGATGAGGACGCGCTGGCGCTCGCCGCCCGACAGCGTCGCCACCTCACGGTCGGAGAAGGGGACGAGGTCGAGGTGCTCGAGCGCGTCGTGGACGGCGGCGATGTCGCGTGCTCCCTCCATGCCGAGGGCGCGGATGTGGGGTGTGCGACCGAGCAGCACGTAGTCGGCGACTCGGATCCCGTCGGGGATCGTCGGGGACTGCGGTACGAGCGCGACGAGGAGGGCGCGCTCGCGCAGCGACAGCGAGGCTGCCGGCCGTCCACCGAGGTGCAGCGTCCCCTTGCCGGAGAGGAGGCCGGCGATGAAGCGCAGCAGCGTGCTCTTGCCCGCTCCGTTGGGCCCGACGATCGACAGCCATTCCCCTCGCTCGACGCGGAGGTCGACGCCGTCGAGCACGGCCTTGTCCCCGAGCGTGACCGCCACCGACTTGCAGGTGATCACGAGAGCCGCACCGAACGACGCGAGGTGCGCAGCACGACGATGAAGAAGGGCGCGCCGAAGAATGCGGTCACGACGCCGATCGGGATCTCGGCGGGTGAGGCGAGCGTGCGGGCCAGCAGGTCGGCCATGCACAGGAAGGCGGCGCCGAACAGGATCGAGAGCGGAAGCACGACGCGATGGCTCCCGCCGACGAGGAGGCGCACGGTGTGCGGGACGATGATGCCCACGAAGCCGATCAACCCCGACACGGAGACGGCCGCCGCCGTGCCGAGCGACGCGGCCACGATCACGATGAGCCGGCTGCGCCGGGCGTTGACGCCGAGCGACATCGCCTCGTC
>JBEEGB010000093.1:0-6949 GCA_041166585.1 Acidimicrobiaceae bacterium | reverse complement strand
CGCCGCTCCGCGCCCGCCGCCATCGTGCGCAAGGGGGTCTCCACGAACTGGGAGGCCACCAAGCGCAAGGTCCGCGAGCTGGTGCTCGAAGAGGTGGCCCCCAAGATGAAGGGCCTCACCGGCGACGAGCTCACCAGCGAGGTCAAGTCCGCGCTCGACCGCATCCTGCAGCGCGAGGACGTGACCGTCTCACCGCTCGAGCGACGCAAGTTCGTGCAGGAGATGATCGCCGACACACTCGGCTACGGACCGCTCGACCCGTTGCTGCAGGACGAGACCATCACCGAGATCATGTGCAACTCCTTCGACGACATCTGGGTCGAGCGCGAAGGCCGCATCGAGAACACGGACCTGGCGTTCACCGACGACATCCAGTACCGACAGGTGATCGAGAAGATCGTCTCCGCCGTCGGGCGCCGGGTGGACGAGTCCTCCCCCATGGTCGACGCCCGGCTGCCCGACGGATCCCGCGTCAACGCGATCATCCCGCCGCTCGCCATCCACGGCTCGGTGCTCACGATCCGGAAGTTCTCGACCGACCCGTACACCGCGAAGGACCTCGTCAACTTCGGGACCTACACGCTCGACCTCGTCACCGTGATGGAGGCCTGCGTCCGGGCCAAGCTCAACATCCTGGTCTCGGGCGGCACGGGCACCGGCAAGACGACGAACCTCAACGTGCTGTCGTCGTTCATCCCCGATGGCGAGCGGGTGATCACGATCGAGGACTCGGCCGAGCTCCAGCTCCAACAGCCCCACGTGATCAACCTCGAAGCCCGGCCCGCCAACGCGGAGGGCAGCGGTGAGGTCAGGATCCGCGACCTCGTGAAAAACGCGCTCCGCATGCGCCCGGACCGCATCATCGTCGGTGAGGTCCGGGCCGGTGAGGCGCTCGACATGCTCCAGGCGATGAACACCGGCCACGAGGGATCGATGACCACCGTCCACGCCAACACCGCGCGCGACGCCTTGAGCCGCCTCGAGACCATGGTGCTGATGGCTGGGTTCGAGCTGCCGGTGAAGGCGATCCGCGAGCAGGTCGCCTCGGCGCTCGACCTCATCATGCAGGTCGATCGCATGCCGGACGGGCGCCGGGTCGTCACGTCCCTCACCGAGCTGCAAGGGCTCGAGGGGGAGACGATCCTCCTCCAGGACATCTTCAAGTACCGCTTCACCCCCGGGACCGAGCGGGGCAAGCCTGCCGGCGAGCTGGTGGCCACCGGCTTGCGCCCGAAGTTCATGGAGAAGCTCATCGAGCGCGAGATCGAGCTGCCGGCGTCGGCGTTCAAGCCTCCGACGCCGACGCGCGCCGGCGGCACGCCGCAGCCGGCTCGCCGGCGGGTGCGCGTGCCTGAAGCCTCCGAGATCGCGGAACGGGAACGGCTGCGTTGAACAGCTCGACCCTGCTCGCCGCGCTGCTCGTGGGCGGCGGCTTCGCCTTGCTCGTGGTGGGGATGCTCTCTCGGGTCTACGCCCGCGAGGAACAGCTCGCGGACATCCTCGACCTTCCGTACGGCGAACAGGACGTCGACATCGCAGGGATCACCGAGCAGCACGGCGCGCTCGTCGAGAACCTGAGCGGGATCGCCGGGCGGTGGGTCGACTCGCTCGACGAGCGCGGCTCCTTGCTCACCAAGCTCGAGCGGGCCCGTCTCCCGTTGCGTCCGGGCGAGTACGTCATGATCGTCCTCAGCGGCGGCATCGTGCTGGGGGCCCTCGGCGCCGCGATCGGCTCGCGATGGTTCATCGGGGTGATCGGCTTCGTGCTCGCCCCGATCATCGGCAACCTCTACCTGGAACGACGCGTCACCAAGCGCCGCAAGAAGTTCGAGGCTCAGTTCCCCGAGGCGCTGACGCTCATCGCATCGTCGCTGTCCGCGGGCCACACGTTCCTCCGCGCCATCCAGATGATGTGCGAGGAGTCGCCGCCGCCGCTGTCCGAGGAGTTCGCCCGGGTGGTCAACGAGACCCAGCTCGGTGGCCCGCTCGTCGACGCCCTCGACCGCATGGCGGCGCGCCTCGACGTGCGCGACGTCGCGTGGGTCGTGCAAGCCATCCGCATCCAGCAACAGGTCGGCGGCAAGCTGGCCGACCTGCTCCACACGCTCGCCGACTTCATCCGCGCTCGTGAAGAGGTCCGCCGCGAGGTCGACGTCCTCACCGCTGAGGGACGCATCTCCGCGTGGGTGCTCGGCGCCCTGCCCGTGTTCCTCCTGGTCGCCATCTCGGCCATGAACCCGCACTACATGGATCCGATGTTCCGCGGTTGGGGCTACATCTGGCTCGCCGGGTGTGCGGTCATGGTCACGATGGGGACCGCCGTCATCAACAAGATGGTCAAGATCGATGTCTGACAGCCAGGAGCGGCGCTCATGACCGGTGGAGCGGTGTTGGCGTTGGTGGTGTTCGCGTCAGGTGCGGCCGCGCTCATCATCGCCGGGTTGTCCCAGCGGGGGACGCTCGCGGTCGACGACGCCGAGGCCTACCTGCGCAGCCTCGACGACATCGAGGAAGCCGACGAGTTCCAGCAGATCCTGGCCGAGCCGTTCCTGTCCCGGGTGCTGCGGCCGTTCGGCAGCCGGGCGCTCGGAGGCATCGCCAGCCTGCTGCCGAGCAACTACCGCGACGGCGTCCGCCAGAAGCTCGTCTACGCCGGGCTCATCGGCCGCTACCGCGCGGAGGAGATCATCACCGGCCAGGTGCTCGCGGCCGGCAGCGTCTTCGTGCTCGCCCTCGCCTACACGGTGCTCGGCCAGCCCAGGACCTCGTACGCCGTCATCGCCCTGCTGGGGCTGCCGGCGATGGGCGCCGCGCTCCCCTCGGCGTGGCTCAACCGCAAGATCGACGAGCGCCGGGGCGCGATCTTGAAGGACCTGCCCGACACCCTCGACCTCCTGGCCATCTCCGTCGAGGCCGGCGTCGGGTTCGAAGCAGCCCTCGCCATCGTCTGCGAGCACTTCGAGTCCCCGCTCGCGGAGGAGTTCTCCCGTACTCTGAAGGAGATGGAGCTGGGCCTCCCACGCCGGGAAGCCCTCCAGAACCTGAAGAAGCGCACCGAGGTCCCAGAGCTATCAAACTTCGTGATCGCACTCACCCAGGCCGACGCTCTCGGCATGCCGATCGGTCGCGTGCTGAAGACGCAGGCGACGGAGATGCGGCTCAAGCGCCGTCAATGGGCGCGGGAGAAGGCGGCGAAGCTGCCGGTGAAGATCCTTTTTCCGCTGATCCTGTTCATCTTTCCGACCGTGTTCGTGATCGTGCTCGGGCCCGCCGCCGCGCAGATCGGCGAGTCGTTCAAGTAGACGACACCGAAGAGCCGCCCGATCGGCTCCTGATGTTCCGGCCGGCGATCCTCGGGACTCGCTGGGGCACGGCCGGCATCGGCCTCGTCCTCGCCGCGGCCGGCAACCGCGACAACGACCTCGTCACCGCGGCGTGGTCGTTCGTCATCGTCGGCTACTGCCTGTACCGCACCCTTCGGCCGCTGACATTCCGCGAGGACGTCGGCGGCCTCCTGGCGATCCTCGTCGACGTCGGGATCCACGTGATCACGGTCAACGCCACGGGCTACTGGCAGTCCCCGTTCGTCTTCTCGCTCATCACCGCGATCATCATCGCCGGGTTCGCGCGCGGGTTCGCGTTCGCGTTCCGCATCGCAGTCGTCTCGGTGCTGGCCGTCGGGATCCCCGACAACGTGTCGGGAAACAACGAGGTGCGCATCGGCGCGCAATGGGCGTGTGAGTTCGTGCTCGTCGCGCTCGTCGCGGGCTACGCCAGACGGATCTCGGGCGAGGCCGACCTCCAGCAGTCGCTCGCCCTCGACCGCATG
This sequence comes from Acidimicrobiaceae bacterium, assembly GCA_041166585.1. Lineage (GTDB taxonomy): Bacteria > Actinomycetota > Acidimicrobiia > Acidimicrobiales > JACDCH01 > JBEEGB01. The sequence goes on along the minus strand of JBEEGB010000093.1, from coordinate 3,120 downwards.
GGACGGCTGGCGGATGCGAACGCCCTGCTGTTCTCGCTGCACCGCCTCGCCCAGACGCTCCCCGCGTCGCTCGACCTCGACGAGGCCCTCGACGCGACGGTCGGCCGCCTGCGCGACCTGTTCGACTTCACCGCCGCTGCCGTGCTGATCTACGACGACACCGATCGGAGCTGGCTGGTGGCACGTCGCGAAGGCACCCGTCTGCCCGCGAAGATCACGGCCGACGAGCTCCCCTCCGGGCTGGCCCGCGCCCTCGACGAGCGAACGCTGGTCCACGAGCGCAACCTGCTCAGCTCCGGTGGCCCGGGTCTCGCTCCTCGGATGTACTCCGGCCTCTACGCCGTCCTCCTCGCCCGCGGCGCGGTGATCGGGCTCATCTCGCTCGAGCACACCGAGGCCAACCACTTCACCGAGCGAGACGGCGAGCTCCTCACCGGGTTCGCCGAGCCCGCCGCGCTCGCCATCGACAACGCCCGGTGGTTCGGGCGGCTGCGCACGATCGGCGCCGAGGAGGAGCGGACACGCATCGCCCGCGACCTCCACGACCGGATCGGGCAGTCGCTGGCCTACCTCGCGTTCGAGCTCGACCGGATCGTCAAGTCCAACGACCGCGGCGATCTGGTCGGTGGATCGCTCGAGCAGCTCCGCACCGACATCCGCAACGTCATCGGCGAGGTGCGCGACACGCTGTACGACCTGCGCACCGACGTCTCGGAGGAGCAGGACATCGTCGCCGTCCTCGACCTCTACCTCGACCGGGTCCGCGATCGCTCCGGACTGGAGATCGTGCTGCGCTCCAAAGCCGCAGGCCGCCTCCCGCTCGTGCAGGAGCGCGAGCTCTTCCGGATCATCCAGGAGGCGCTCGCGAACGTCGAGAAGCACGCCAGGGCCGCGCTGGTCACGATCACCTGGACGTGTGACGGACGCGCCGCGCTCCTCGAGATCGCCGACGACGGCACCGGGTTCCCGATCGATCGGGCGAGCCGGCTCGACGCGTACGGCATCGTCGGCATGCGCGAGCGCGCCGCGAGCATCGGCGCCACGCTCGAGGTCGAGAGCGCGGCCGGCGGCGGCACCCGCGTGCGCTGCCTGCTCGGTCTTGCCCCACCCCGTCCCGCGCTGCTCGGGCTCCGACGGGCGTTGCACTAGTGCTCCCCGCGGAAGGCGAGACCAAAGAGGGAGGGGCCGTGCCCATCCGGCTGCTGCTGGCTGACGACCACCGCATGTTGCGAGAGGGCCTGCGTCGTTCGATGACCGACGAGGGCTTTGACGTCGTGGGAGAGGCCGGCGACGGGCTGGAGGCGGTGCGGCTCGCCGACGAGCTCCTCCCCGACGTCGTCCTCATGGACGTCACCATGCCCGAGATGGACGGCGTGGAGGCGGCGCGACGGGTGCACGAGGCCCACCCGGAGATCCGGGTGGTGATGCTGACCATGCACGCGGACGCCGACGTCGTCGCCTCCGCGATACGCGCCGGTGCTTCGGGCTACCTCGTCAAGGACTGCTCGACGGACGAGATCGCCGATGCCATCCGCATGGCCGCGAGCGGCGACACCGCCCTCTCCCCCCAGCTGGCCTCCACCATGCTCTACGAGCTGCGCAAGCTCGAGCGGCCCCAAGGCGAGGACGGCGAGCGGGTGATCACGCGGCGTGAGGAAGAGGTCCTCCAGCTGATCGCCGACGGGTGCTCGACGCCGGAGGTGGCGGCCCAGCTGTTCATCAGCCAGAAGACCGTCAAGAACCACCTGGCCTCGATCTACCAGAAGCTCGACGCCCGGGATCGCACCCAGGCGGTGCTCCAGGCCGTCCGCATGGGGATCATCCACCTGGAGTGAGCGGGCGGCGCGGTGGGCCCATTCCCCTACGGATCGTGCCGATTCGTGTACGGACACGAAGAAAATGGGTCGCAATACCCATTAACAGGGGCCATGCACACACCGATAGTTGGAGGGACAGGAAGCCCAGCGCCCGGAACCGGGGGCGGTCGTCAAACACAAGGGAGCAAGAAAGACATGATCACCACCTACGAGTTCCTCGCCACCTGGATGCGTGCCCGCTTCGGTGACGACGAGCGTGGAGCCTCCCTCGTGGAGTACGCCCTGCTCGTCGCGCTCATCGCGGTCGTCTGCATCGTGGCCATCACGTTCCTCGGCACGAGCGCCTCTTCGAAGTTCAACACGGTCGGCTCGTCGATCAACTGAGCCCAGCGCTCAGCAGTACCTGATGTTGCATGGGGCGGGCCGGGTGGCCCGCCCCATGTCGTACCCAGACAACGTGACCCGGGGGGGCACCCGATGAAGAACGCTCTCAACCTGCTCTTGCTCCGGCTGCGAGACGACCGCGGCGCCTCCCTGGTGGAGTACGCGCTGCTCGTCGCCTTCATCGCCATCGTGTGCGTCGGAGCGATGGCGTTCCTCGGGACCCAGACCTCGACGGGCCTCAGCCGCAACGGCAGCTCGATGTTCACCCCGAACTGACGGGGGCGGTCTAGAGTTCTGAGCAGCGGTGCTCCAGACCTTGGCAGCGCGTCAGCGAGACGCCACCGAGGAAACCTGGGGCCATGGCAGCATCCAGCCGACACGTGAGCGGCGAGCGGCGGCTGCGCATCCTCGCGGAGCTCGTCGTCGAGGGGCCGAACGGCCTCACCAGCCAGCGGCTGGGCGAGGTCTGCCAGCGGGTGACCGGGGTGACCGGCGCATCTATCATGCTGATGTCCGGAGACGTGGTTCGTGGATCGCTCTGTGCGACGGACGAGGTCAGTGCGATGGTCGAGGAGCTGCAGTACACGCTCGGCGAGGGGCCATGCGTGGACGCGTACCGCTCCGACCGGCCCGTGCTCGAACCCGACCTCGTCGATCCCGTCCACATGCGATGGGTGGCGTTCGGCCCGCCCGCCATCGAAGCGGGGGTCCGAGCCATCTTCGGCTTCCCCATGCGGGTGGGGGTCGTGCGCCTGGGTGCGCTCAACCTCTACAACGATCGACCTGGGACGCTCAGCGACGATCAGTACGCCGACGCCCTGGTGATGGCCGACGTCGCCGCCAGCGCCATCCTGTCCATGCAGGCGGGGGCGCAGCCCGGCAAGATCGCGGAGGAGCTCGCGGTCGGCGCCGACTTCCA
>JBEEGB010000092.1:0-5232 GCA_041166585.1 Acidimicrobiaceae bacterium | reverse complement strand
AGGCGGATCTTCAGCCAAGCAGTCTCTTGATGACCGACGGGTCCCCTGGCCACGCGTCGAGGATCACGTCGCGGGGCACTCGCCGAGCGGCATAGCGGACCGCCAGGGCGAAGACGACGATGTCGTCGAGCGGCCCGATCACCGGCAGGAACTCAGGTAGCAGATCGATGGGCGAGAGCACGTACAGACCCGCCACGGCGAGCGCCACCTTGGCCCGACGAGGAACCGCGGGGTGCTTGCGCAGCCGCCGGATCATCGTGATGCAGTTGGGGATGAAGCCCGCCAGCTCCCTGAGCGTGCCCGGCGGAAGCCGGCGGGCAAGCACGATGAGCACAACCCACGACCCGGCAAGCGCGACCAGACCGACGATCAACCAACGGATCCAGTCCGGCACCGTTGGTCAATCTAGGGTCAGGACCCCACCCGGCCGAGCCACGCCGGAGGGCGTCAGCCCGCTGGGGTACCGCTTGGCGTGCAGCCGGTGTGGGCGGGGTTGCCGTTGCCGATGCCGTGGTTGGCGTCGCACTCGTAGCCCTTGTTCTTGTCGCCGACCGACTGACCGGCAGGCGCCTTGCCGTCGGCGTTGCCGACCGTCCCGTCGGGAGGGGGACTGGCAAACGCCGCGCCTGCCATCGAGAGGGTGGAGAGCCCAATCGCCATGGTTGCGACCGCTGTGCGTGCTGCGATTTTCACGGAACGTGTCATGGGCCCAGTTTGACTGGGTCCGATCGCCGCCGACATAGGCCGCTCGGACCATTTCGGCGGGCGGTGTCCCTACGGCCAAGTCGGTCGTCGTGCGGACCAGGCCGCCCGCAGGAGGTCTCGTACTTCGTCGTCGGTGGTCTGGGTGAAGTCCCAGTACGACCGGCCGACGGCGAGGAACGGGGATGGCGTCGTCGCGCAGACCACCCCGTCGGCTTCGATCGCCAGCTCCTGGCACGTCGCCTCGGGAGCGGCCGGCACGGCGACGACGATCCGAGCGGGCTGCTGGCGGCGCAGTGCGAGGATCGCGGCGCGCATGCTCGAGCCGGTGGCGAGCCCGTCGTCGACCAGGATCACGACCTTGCCGCCGACGTCGAGCGGTGGCCGGTCCTCCCGATAGGCACGCTCACGGCGCTCCAGCTCCCGGCCTTCATCGTGCGCGACTCGCTCGAGGGCTTGAGAGGTCACGCCCAGCCCGCGGACGACATCGTCGTTGAGCACGACGACACCGCCGCTCGCGACCGCGCCCATCGCCAGCTCATCGTGGCCGGGCACGCCGAGCTTGCGAACGATGCACACGTCGAGGGGTAGGTGCAAGGCGGTCGCCACCTCGTAGCCGACGGGCACGCCCCCACGGGGCAACGCCAGGACCACCGCGTCGTCACGATCTCGGTAGTGCTCGAGCAATCGCGCGAGCGTTCGCCCGGCATCCCTGCGATCTCGGAACACGTGCTCCGACACACCCTGTGCTTACCCCGCGCTCGCATCAGGGCAGTCCGGCGTGCGGGACGTCGACCTCCATGGTGTAGATCGCTCCCGCCGCCTGACCGGCGACCCGTTCCGGCCGTGCGCTCGGGGCGCACAGGATGAAGAGCGTCCTCCCGTCCTCGCCGCCGAGCGCGCACGCGAACGTCGGCATCGGTGCCGGCACGCGGTGCGTGATCTCCCCGCCCTCGAGCACCCGCACCACCTGCTTCCCGCCCGCGTCGGCGAACCAGATGGCGCCTTCCGCGTCGAGGGTGCAGCCGTCTGGCGACTCTCCGGGCGTGTCGGCCCAGCGGCGGCGGTTCCCCAACGTGGCGTCGGCGTTGATCGTGAACGCTTCGTACCCCTCCCCGAACGACTCCCCCACGATGAGCGTCGAGCCGTCAGGGGTGATGACGGTGCCGTTGGGGAACCGGAGGTCCGACGCGGCGATCGAGACAGCTCCGTCGGGTCGGACGAGCAGCAGATCTGTGGTGGTGGGAGGTTCGCCGGCTTCGAAGTCGAAGCCGAAGTTGCCGACGTACGCGTTGCCGCGGGAGTCGACGACCATGTCGTTGCAGTGCCCAGCCGCCAAGGACGACAGGTCGGCGTGCTCGACGAGCACGCCACCGTCGTCGCGCAGGACCTTGCGCTCCGTCATCGAGACCACGAGCAGCGAGCCGTCCGGCAGCCAACCCAACCCCGAGGGTCGATCCGCGAGGTTCTCGTGGATCGCCTCGCGCCGTCCGTCGACCGAGACGGCGAAGATGCAGCGCTGGTAGAAGTCCGAGTACCAGAGCCTGCCGTCGTGCCATCGGGGTCCCTCCCCGAAGTCGAGGCCGTCGACGAGGCGATCGAGCTCGGTCACGCGGGCAGAGAGCCGGACGGCTCCGCGGCGCGGACGAGCCTCGAGCAGCCGATGGCGACGAACAGACCGATCACGAGCGCGGCCAGGTAGAGCACCCCGGGTGCTTTGGACACCGCGCTGCCGCCTTTGCTCGGGACCGTGGCGCCCGCCACCGGCGGCCCCAGCGCGCGCACCTGCCAGCCCCGTTGGGGATCCTTGACCATCGACAGCACGCCCTGGCCCGCTGTCGTCGAGCCCTCGCGCAACGCGACGTGGTAGGGCACCTGAAGGCCTCCGTCACGACGGATCGCCTTGCCCACCTCGAGCTCGCTGAAGGCCGACTTGCCGTGCATGTCGATGCCCGCCGGGATGAGCGCGGCGACGAGGGACGGATCGCCGTGGTCGGCCACCCGTGTGCCCGCATCACCCTTCACCCCGGAGCGGGTCGTGTCGCCCACCGCGGTCAGCCATCGCTCGGCCACGCCCTCGGGACGGTCCTCCGTCGTCCCGAACACGCCGATGAGGCCCCCGAGGAGCACGAACACGATGGCGGTCGCGAGCAAGCCGACGAGGAACCCCCGCCGCAGCGAGTCGCCCTGGCTCATGCCGAGATCTCCTCGAGCTCGCGACCCCGCATCTCCGGCATGTACTTCCACACGAGCCACAGCCCGGGTATCTGCAGCACCATCAGCAGCGAGACGGTGTCGCCCACGTTGCCGATGGCTCCGTTGGTGTGGTCGCCGAGGATCCCGACCAGCGCTGGACCAAAGACGTAGCCGGCGATCTCGAACACGTTGCGCACCCACGCCGCCGCCTGGCCCCGCACCTCCGTGGGGAACAGCTCGGTGGCGAACGCGCTCATCACCGGGCCCATGCCGAGCCCGAAGAAGACCGCGAGCAGCAGCGCCACGAACTGGACCGACGGCGAGGTCGACTGGAACAGCAGGATCGAGAAGGTGATGCCACCGGCGAAGTAGACCAACGCCGTCGGACGCCGTCCGAAGCGCTCCATGGCCCGGCCGCACACGTAGTACCCGACACACCCGAGCCCGTACGCGCAGATGATGTAGACCGCTACTCGTCCCGTGCTGAACCCGCGCTCGCGCTCCGCGTAGAACGCCCACCACGCGGTCGACCCGAACAACGGGATCGACCGCAGCATGTGGACGAGGCCGACGAGCACCAGGTTGCGCCGGTAGCGCGGCTGCCACGCCTCCAACATGCTGGGCTCCGGATCGGACGCGATCCGTCCGCTCCGGACCGCGAGGAAGCGCCGGGTCTCCTTGATCCGTCGTCGATAGAAGCTGAGCACGAGCAGCGGGGCCAGACCGACCAGGTAGAAGGCGCGCCACTCGAGCGGACCGTCCTGCACACCGGCGCCGAGCAACACGCCCACCGCGATGGTGCCGAGCGCCGCGAACGTCAGCAGCGTCCCCAGCGCACGGCCACGTCGGGCAGCCGGGAACTCCTCGACGATCATCGTCACGCCGACCGCGTACTCCGCGCCCAGGAACACGCGGCTCGCGAATTGGAAGAAGGCGAACGACCAGATGTCCCAGCTGAACGCGGTCAGCGCCGTGAACAGCGTGTACCCGACCACCGACCACAACAGCATCGGGCGGCGCCCGACCCGATCGGAGAGCCGAGCGACGAAGAAAGCAACGAACAGCCCGAGCTCGATCGGGATGCGGGTGATGCCGAGCACCGCCTCGCTGACATGAAACGTGCTCTGGATGTTGGGCAGCAGCAACGCGAGGATCGAGCTGTCGTAGCCCTCGAAGAAGGCTGCGGAGACGAGCAGCCACAGCAGCAGCCGCAGGTACGCGTCGTCGCGCTCGAGTGAGGGATCGTCGACGGGGCCGGTGAACGACGCCTCCTCGAAGTCGCCGGGCACGCCCGGAGCAACCGTGGCCAACCCGGCCTCGTCTGTTGTCATCGGCTCCCCAGCCCTCCCCTGTCCGGTGGTCGCCCACGACCTACGGCGAGACATTACCCAGCGCCACGTCGCGGGCCAGATCGACGTTCGACGAGCATCATGTGAACGTCGTGTTTCGCTCGACGATCGCGAGGAGGCACCCGTCTACGCTTCGCGGCAGTGGCCGACATGTCCAACGGCGAGCGTGTCGCGCTCGACGGCGTCGATCGGGCGTTGGCCCTCGCGTTGCAACAGGACGGCCGAGCCTCGTACGCGAAGCTGGCCGAGCAGATCGGCATGTCCCAGGCCGGCGTGCGAACCCGCGTGCAACGGTTGCTCTCGAGTGGCGCGGTGCAGATCGTCGCGGTGTCGGACCCGTTCGCCTTTGGCTTCAACATCACCGCGATGGTCGGGATCACGTTCACCGGCGATCTCAACGCACTCGGGGCGGCCATCGCGAACGTGGAAGCCGTGCACTTCGTGGTGGTGACCGCGGGCCGCTACGACTGCCTCGCCGAGCTCCTGTGCGTGGACATGGACCACCTGCTCGAGGTCGTGAACGACAAGATCCGATCGGTGCCGGGCGTCAAGGACGTGGACGTCATCACCTACCTCAAGCTCCACAAGCAGTGGCAACCCGAGTACCTGCAATCCAGACCGGAGTAATGGTCCGTTCACAAGCGAGGAACAAGCCGGCAACGGCCCGTTCGTAGCGTCGCCCCGATGGCCACCCTTCTCGAGGACCGTGTGTTGGAGCTCGCTCGCCAGCTGGCGATGACCGAGAGCGTGTCGGGCAACGAGGGTGCCGCGGTGCAGCTCGTGGCCGACTCGATGCGAGAGCTCGGGTTCGACGACGTCCAGGTCGACAAGGCAGGGAACGCGATCGGCATCGTCGGGGCGGGCGACGGCCCGAGGCTGCTCATCGACGGCCACATCGATTCGATCCCTCTTCACTCCGTCGAGCGTTGGACCGTCGACCCCTTCGGCGGTGAGGTGCGTGACGGGAAGCTCTACGGGCTGGGGA
>JBEEGB010000091.1:0-7438 GCA_041166585.1 Acidimicrobiaceae bacterium | reverse complement strand
CAAGCTCGTTCCGCTCGATCATGGGCTCGTGGTGGTGTCGACGGCCCGTGCCGATGGGAGCGTCCAGTCGTCTGTGGTGAATGCCGGGGTGCTCGACCATCCCGTGACCGGCAAGCCGGTCGTCGGGTTCGTCGCCGCCGGTGGGTCGCATCGCCTGACGAACCTCCGGGCCCGACCCCGCGCCACCGTCGTGATCCGCGCCGGATGGCAGTGGGCCGGGGTGGAGGGACCGGTCGAGCTCGCCGGACCTGACGACCCGCTCGAGGGGATCGACGGCGAGCGGTTGCGCGTCCTGCTCCGTGACATCTTCACCGCGGCCGGCGGCAACCACGACGATTGGGACGAATACGACCGCATCATGGCCACCGAACGCCGCGTCGCCGTGCTCGTCGACCCCGAGCGCGTCTACGGCACCGGCTGAACCCGCTGGAGCTCGTACGCCGTCGAACTTCGGCGTCAGGCGGTGTGATCACACCGTCTCGCATCCAACATTCGCAGGCGGCCTGGCTAGTGGGGGCGGTCGCCTCGTAGGAGCTCGAGGGCGTGGGGCAGGACGTCGATGACCGCTCCGAGGGTCTCGACCGCTCCTGCCGATGACCCGGGCGTGTTGAGGATCAGCGCGCTGCCCCTCGTCCCCGCGACAGCGCGCGACAGTCGGCCCAGCGGGCTCACGAGCCTCATCGCCTCGGACAGGCCCGGGGCCTCCCGCTCGAGCACCGACCGCGTGCCCTCCGGCGTGAGGTCGCGCGGACCGAACCCGGTGCCTCCCGTCGTGACGACCAGACCCTCGAACCCGGACGTGAGCTCGGTCAGCACGGCTGCCACGCTCTCCACACCATCTGCGACGACGCGTCGCTCCACCACCGAATACCCGGCATCGGCGAGCAGCGCGGCGACGGCCGCGCCGGACTTGTCGTCCCGCGTCCCCGCGACGACGCCGTCGGAGACCGTGAGGACCTTCGCGTCGGGCACCGGCCGACCCTATTCCGGTGAGCGCACGCGCAAGATGGCCATGCCGTCGGTGCCCGCGTCCTGGGGCAGGAGGATGGCGCCTCTCCCCCACGGCCTCCACGGCGGCTCGGGCAAGGGCAGGGGTTCGAGCTCGGGGTGCGCCGTGGCCAGGTGCTCGTCGATGCCGAGCGTCTCGGCGGAGGTGAGCGTGCACACGCTGTACACGAGCGTGCCGCCCGGACGGAGCAACGCGACACCGGCGTCGACGAGAGAGCGCTGCAGGTCGGCGAGCCGCGAGACGCTGGACTGCTCGATCCGCCAACGAGCGTCCGCCCGGCGGCGCAAGGCACCAAGGCCGGAACACGGCGCGTCGATGAGCACCCGGTCGAACGACCCGAGCCGCAGGGGCGGTCGCCGGGCGTCGGCCGCGAGGAGCCCAAGCGCAGACCCGAGCCGCGCTGCGTTCTCCCGCACGAGACCGACACGGCCGACGTTGCTGTCCGACGCCACGACGTAGGCGCCGGTCGCCGCCAGCGCGGTGGCCTTGCCTCCGGGCGCCGCGCACACGTCGGCGACGCGCTCACCGGCGCCCGCCCCGACCAGCTCGGCCACCCATTGCGACCCGAGGTCCTGGATGTAGCCGTCATCTCTCGCCGTGGCCGCCGCCGGCGCGTTCATGGCCTCGAGCGCGGCGAACGCGTCGTCCTGGCCGAGGTCGGTGACGAGCTGGTCGACGATCCAGTCCGGCTCACTCAGCCGGGTCGCTTCGTCGGGCCACTCGACGGGAGCCGTGGCCACCCGACGGAGCACGGCGTTCACCAGCCCACGCGTGCGAGTCGGCGCAAGGTCGACCGTCGCGCTGACCGCGGCGTGGGGGGCGACTCCCATGTGGTGCAGCTGGTAGGCGCCGAGGCGCAGCACGTTGCGCACGGCCGGGTCGAGCTCGCGGCTCACGAACCGGTCGACCAGGTAGTCGCACGCTCGGCGCATCCGCGTCGTGCCGTAGACCAGCTCGGTGGCGAACGCGCGGTCGCGCTGGTCGAGGCCGCTGCGCGCCAGCGCGGCCGGCAGCGCGATGTTCGCGTACGCGCCCTCGTCCTCGATCCGGCGGAGGAGGTCGAGCGCGACCGCTCGTGCCGTCGTCATGTGCCGAGGTGGTCGCCGGGCCGGAAGCGGGCACCGTTGGCCCAGTCCCGAGCCGGCATGCGGGCGCGACCTTCGGGTTGCACCTCGAGGAGGCCGACCGTCCCGTCGCCGGCGGGCACCGCGATCGCGCGCTCGTCGGGAGACACGGTGCAGCGCCAGAGCTTGAGCCGCTTGCCCTTGTGCGTGGTCCACGCGCCGCCGATGCGGACGAGCCGGTGGACGTCGACCGCCGGACGGCTCCAGTCGACCTCGAGCTCAGCGGGATCGATCTTGTGGGCGTACGTCTCCTCACCGACCTGAGGCTCGGGATCGTCGAGGCCCTTGGCCAGCACCTCGACGAGCAGGCCGGTGCCGATCTTGACCAGCTCGGCGCGGAGCTCGTCGGCGGTCTCGTCCGGATCGATCTCCAGCTCGGCCAGCCGGTAGACCCCGCCGGTGTCGAGACCTTCCTCGACCGCCATGACGCAGACGCCGGTGCGCTCGTCTCCGGCCAGGATCGCCCGCTCGACCGGCGCGGCACCGCGCCAACGCGGCAGCAACGAGAAGTGGAGGTTGATCATCTGCACTGCGTGCAACACGTGCGGCTTGATCAAGCGCCCAAAGGCCACGACCACGCCGAGCTCCGGGGCGGGCGCCAGATCGAGGATGTCGTCGATCCGATCGGTCACGGGCAACCCGAGCTCGAGGGCGGCGGCCTTGACCGGGCTGGGCGTCAGCGCGCCACCCCTCCCCCGCCGCTTGTCGGCCGCGCTCACCACCAGCGCGATGTCGTGACCGGCCTCGTGCAAGGCGCGAAGGGGCGGCACCGCCGCATCGGGAGTGCCGAGGAAGACGAGGCGCACTAGTGCGGCACTACAGACCGAGGTTGTGGCCGTTGTGCCCGGCACGGGCAGCCCCGAGGTCGCCCGCGAGCTGGCGATCGCGGAGCAGACGCAACGCCGCCTTTCGCTGCTCCTTGTCGAGCCGATCGAGGAGCAGTACGCCGTCGAGGTGATCGAGCTCGTGTTGGAAGAGGCGCGCCAAGATCTCGTCGGCTTCGATCGACACCTCGTTGCCATCGAGGTCCAGCCCCACGAGGTGGATCTCCTTGGGTCGCACGATCTGCCACGAGAGGCCGGGCACCGAGAGGCAGCCCTCGTCGTAGGTCCACTCTCCTCGGGACTCGACGATCTTGGGGTTGATCATGGTCTTCGGCCCGTCGTCATCTTGGAGGTCGTAGACGAAGAAGCGCTTCTGGACACCCACCTGCGGTGCCGCCAGCCCGAGACCGGGGGCTGCGTACATGGTGGCGACCATGTCGTCGGCGAGACGCGCCAGGGCGCCGTCGATGTCCGTGACCTCGGTCGCGGCCTGCTTGAGCACCGGGTCGCCAAAGAGCCTGATCTCGTACGGCGCCATAGGGCCGGAAGGCTACCTTCGGTGCACATGAGTTCGGCGACGGGAGGTCACTACTTCGCCACCGACCCCGCCACGCCGTCGCAGCCGCGTCAGGTCGAGCTCTTCCTGCCCGACGTGAGCCTGCGCCTCACGACGGATCGAGGCGTGTTCGCGTCGGCCGGTGTCGACCCCGGCACCAAGCTCCTGCTGCTCGACGCGCCTCCTCCTGATCTCACCGAGACCGGCCACCTGCTCGATCTCGGCTGTGGCTACGGCGCGGTGGCGTTGACCCTTGCCCGCCGCGCTCCCGGATCCACGGTGTGGGCCATCGACGTCAACCGGCGCGCACGCGAGCTCTGCCAGGCCAACGCCGAAGCGAACGGCATCACCAACGTCCGCGTCGCGGAGCCCGATGCCGTGCCACCCGAGGTGCGCCTCGCGGGGCTGTGGTCGAACCCTCCGATCCGCATCGGCAAGCCCGCGCTGCACGAGCTGCTCGCCACGTGGTTGGCCCGTCTCGACGACGGCGCTCGTGCGTGGCTCGTCGTGCAGAAGCACCTCGGCGCCGACTCGCTGGCGCGGTGGCTCGACGAGGCCGGATGGCCCGCCACCCGCACCGCGGCGCGCCAGGGCTACCGCATCCTCGAAACGGGGCCATCACTCGGGTCGGGGCCTGCATGAGCGGCAAGCAGCTCGACGGCACTGGGCTCAAGCGGCTCCATCGTGCATGGCGCCATCGCACGGAGCGCAAGGTCTCGCTGATCCTCGAAGGCGTCCAGAGCCCCTTCAACGTCGGCTCGATCGTGCGGACCGCGGCCTCGTATCGCGTCGATCACGTGTGGCTCGCGGGCAACACCGCGCCGCTCGACACCCCCGCAGTGCGCAAGACGGGCCTCGGCACCGAGCGCTACCTCACCTGGACGGCGGTCGAGAGCGGCAGCGACGCGGTGAGCGCGGCTCGCGCCGCGGGGTACCAGGTGCTCGCGGTCGAGCTGGCAGATGGCGCCCACGCCCTGCACGAGATCGAGCTCGGGCCTGCCGTCTGCCTCGTGCTGGGCAACGAGGACCACGGCGTCTCAGCCACAGTGCTGGCCGAGGTGGACGACACCGTGTTCCTCCCCCAGCTCGGCCGGGTCGGCTCGCTCAACGTGGCGACGGCCGCGGCACTCGCCATCTACGAGGCTCGCCGCCAGGAGTGGACGACCCATGGGTGATCTCGCGGTTCGTCAGATCGGTGAGGACGACTTCGCCGACTACCTCCGGTGCATGGGGACCGGGTTCCACTTCGGTCGCGACGTGACCGACGAGCGCGTCGAGTTCATGCGGACGCACTTCACCGACACCGTGCGCTATGGCGCCTACGTCGATGGCGCCTTGTCGGGCACGACCGGCGCGTTCATGACCGAGCTGACCGTGCCCGGCGATCGCGTCGTGCCGTGCTCCGCGGTGACCCAGGTGACGGTGCTCCCGACCCACCGGCGTCGGGGTCTCCTCACGGAGATGATGGGCGTGCACCTGGCGGACGCGGTGGACGGTGGCGCGGTCGTCGCGATGCTGATCGCCGCTGAATGGCCGATCTACGGGCGCTTCGGCTATGGCATGGCCGTCGAGGCCGCGGGCACCGTGCTCGACGCCCGCGCCGCGCGCTTCGTCGACGCGACCCGGTCAGGATCGATCGAGCTCGTCGATGCCACGACGCTGCGCGCCCTCGCACCCGCGGTGTTCGACCAGCACCGGCTGACCTCGCCCGGCGCGATCAGCCGTGGGGACGACCAATGGGACGTGTTCCTCGACATCGTCCTGCGTCCGGGCGATGACCCGCCGAAGCACCGGGTGCGAGCCATCCATCGTGACGCGGGCGGGGCGGTCGACGGCTACGTCGTCTACGACCCCGACGAGCGCTGGGACCACAACCGCCCGTTCATGACGCTCTCGACCGATCAGATGCTCGCCACGAACGATGCGGCCTACCGCGACCTGTGGCGCTACCTCGCCGAGGTCGACTGGGTCAGCGAGGTCAAGGCCGGTGTCCGCCCCGTCGACGAGCCGCTGGGGCATCTGCTCGTCGACGGTCGCGCCGCGCGGCAGATCGACCGCAGCGACCACATGTGGGTACGGCTGCTCGACGTCCCGGCTGCGCTCCAGGCCAGGGCGTACTCGACACCCATCTCCGTGGTGCTCGACGTCATCGACAACGTCGGCCCGGCCGGCGGCCGGTTCGCCCTCGACACCGACCTCGCCGGCGCCGCATGCGCACCAACCGACGCCGGCGCCGATCTGCGCCTCGGCCTCGACGCGCTCGGCGCGGCCTACCTCGGCGGTACACGGCTCTGGAAGCTCGCGGCGGCCGGTCAGATCGAGGAGCTCACACCCGGCTCGCTCGCCGCGCTCGACCGCGCCATGCAGACGACCCGAGCTCCCTGGGCCACGACCAACTTCTGATCACTCTGGAAGGGTCGGTTCTTACTGATCGGGAACCATGACTGAACTCGCTGGCATCGGGTGAAGGATGATGCCAGCGTCGGGCTGTGCAAGAGAACCACTTCGGCGAGGAGGTCGCCGCGGGCTACGACGAGAGCTCCGGCGCGGAGTTCGACCCGAACGTCATCGCCCGGACAGTCGATGTGTTGGCCGAGCTCGCTGGCGATGGCGCAGCGCTTGAGTTCGCGGTCGGCACCGGCCGGGTGGCGCTGCCGCTCGCTGCTCGGGGAGTGACGGTGTCGGGGATCGAGTTCTCGACGGCGATGGCCGACCGGCTACGCGCGAAGGACAGCGACAACGGGGTCGCCGTGACGATCGGCGACATGGCCACGACCCGCGTCGAGGGCAGCTTCCGGCTCGTGTATCTCGTGTACAACACGATCGGGAACCTCGTCACTCAGGACCAGCAGGTGGCGTGCTTCGCCAACGCCGCCGCGCATCTCGAAGCAGGCGGCTACTTCTTGATCGAGGTGGGCGTCCCCGATCTTCGCCGACTTCCCCCCGGCGACGATGCTCGCGTGTTCTCGCATGCACCCGGCTACGTGGGTTATGACCGGTACATCGACCTCGTCGCCCAGCAGGCTGTCTCCCACCACTTCTTCGCCGGCAAGTCGGGCGTGGGCGAGTTCACGACGCCGTTTCGGTATGTGTGGCCTTCCGAGCTGGACCTGATGGCACAACTCGCTGGCCTGTCGCTGCAGGATCGGTGGGCCAGCTGGGACCGCGCACCGTTCACCGGCGACAGCACCTCCCACGTCTCGGTCTGGACGAAGCACGACCAATACTGCCGTCCATCGCCTGCGGCCGCCGACCAACAGCCGCGGTAGGGGGCGCGCTCGGGACGGGCCGTGTTGTTGATCGAAAGTCGTACCGTCGTTCCGTGATCCTGCCGAAGGTCCGCGACCCTCGTTTCGTCACCATCCGTCGCGGCGGAACCCTGACCGACGCCGACCATCGATTGCTCGCTCTGTGGGCTGCCGACTGTGCAGACCACGTCCTGCACCTCTTCGAGCTAGTCAAACCATCGGACGCGCGGCCCCAGAAGGCGATCGAGCAAATTCGGGCCTGGGTGCGCGGCGAGATCAGGATGTCCGACGCGCGCTCCGCCGGCGGTCATGCAATGGCCGCAGCGCGAGACCTCCGTGGCGCTGCTCGGTTTGCCGCCTACGCCGCTGGTCAAGCCGCGGTCGTTGCGCATGTCGCTGCACACGAACTCGGTGCCGCCGCGTACGCGCTTAAGGCGGTGCGTGCTGCCGCGCCAGGGTGCGAAGACGACGCCGGCCGGCTCGAGTGTCAATGGCAGCGCGACCAACTTCCAGTACCGATCCGGGAACTCGTGCTCGATGACCAGCGACTGCGAAACGAGATCTGCTGGTCAGTGTTCGAGCCATGAACCTCTGACCATTCTCCGGCGATCGGGGACACGGGAGCACCCGGGGATAGGGGGCGCTCGAGCGGCCTGTTCTGGGGCGTGCTCTCCGCT
>JBEEGB010000090.1:0-2763 GCA_041166585.1 Acidimicrobiaceae bacterium | reverse complement strand
AGCGCGCCACCTCGCGCAACGTCGCGTCGACCGTCTCACGCACGGGCGGGTAGCTGAAGAACGGCTCGGCCATGCCTGGTTCGAAGTGCGCGGTCGGCTCGCCGTCGGTGATCATGATGATCTGCTTGGTGCCGCCCTGGCGGGCGAGCATGCGCCGGCTGAGCATGAACCCGTGCTGCATGTTGGTGCCGTACACGAAGTCCCACGACACCTCGGGGAGGTCTTCGGGCTTCAGCTCGCGGGCCACCGACGAGAACCCGACGATGCCCATGTAGTCGCGCGGGAACTGCGAGGTGATCAACGAGTGCAACGCCATCGCCACCTTCTTGGCGGCGAGGAAGTTGTCGCGCATCGGCATCGACAGCGAGAGGTCGAGCATCAGCACGGTTGACGTCTTCGTGAGGTTCTCGGTGCGCTCGATCTCGAAGTCGTCGGGCGACAGCCGCACGGGCGTGCCGCCCCCGGTGCGCTGGATGGCGTTGCGGACCGTGCGCTCGATCTGGAGGTTGAAGGGGTCACCGAACTCGTAGGGCTTCGTCTCGTAGGCCCGCTCGTGCCCTGCGCCGGTCCGCTCGATCACGTGGGTGCCCATGCGGTCGTTCGACAGCTTCTTGAAGAGATCCGAGAGCGCGTTCGCGCCGATCTTGCGAATGCCGCGAGGCGTCAGCTCGTAGCGGCCTTCCTTGTTCTCGATCAGCCCTGCGTCTTCGAGCATCTTGGCCAGGTCGCTCATGCGGTCGAGGCTCTGCGCCGCGTCGTCGCCGAGGAGCTCGCGAGCCCTGTCGATGTCGACCTCGGCGAGCGCGCCCGGGTTGGTGGCACCGCGCATCACGTTCTCGAGCTGGTCGAGGTCCCCGAGCTCGTTCATGAGCTGCGCGGCCTCGGCGAAGCCGAGCGGATCCTGGCCACTGAAGTCGTAGCGACGGTCCCAACCCATCTGGGGGAAGAGCTGCTGCAGGTGCTGACCGAGCTGGTCGGCCTGCCAGCGCAGGTCCATGTCCTCCATGAGCTGGTCGGCAAGGCCCTGCAGCTGCGCCCTCTGCTCGGGGGTCATCGAGTTGAGCATGCTCTGCATGGCTGCCATGCGCTGGGCCATGATCTCGAGCAGCTCGTCGAGCGTCTGCGGGTTCTCGGGGAAGAAGTCCCCGTAGCGCTGCATGAACTCCTCGAAGGCGGGTTGGGTGTCCTCACCCTGCTCACGCATCTCGAGCATCTGGTTGAGCTCGGCGAACATGTCCTTCATGCGGGCGATGTCCTCGGGCGACACGTTGCTCATCGCGCCGGACATCTGGTTGAAGTAGCTCTTCACGAGCTGCTGGCGCAGCTGCTCCATGAGCTCTTCGAACTTCTCGCGCGCCTCGCTCGACGTCCACTCGTACTCGTTGAGCTCGCGCACCTGGCCCGCGAGGTCGGGAGGCAACAGGTCGAGCTGCATGTTCTTGTCCTGCACGACCTGCTCGGTGATCTCCTGACGGCGGGCATCGCCCGACTGGCGCGCTTCCTCCGCGAGCTCGTCGAGGCCGCCCCGCTCCATGTCGACCACGTCACGCAGCTCTTGCGCGATGTCGTCGTAGACACCGCCCAGGTCGTACTTCTCGAGCTGGTCGCGCCGGCGCCGGCGCAGCTTCTCCATCATCTCCCGCATGCCCTGCACCCGCTCGCCGTTGCGGTCGCGGAACCCGGACTGCATGAGCCGGCGCAGCGCCGCGTTGAGGTCGCCGTGGTACAGCAGGTCGTCGGTGATCTCACCGAACACGGAGTCGGCGTCGATCTCGAAACCGGTCTGGCTGCCATCCCAGCGGGAGTAGCGGAACCGCGGGACCGACCGTCGCCAAGGCATCGAGGGCGAGGCTACCGGAGCGCCACCGACCTGCCGCCCTCGCGTGCGGGGCGCGGGCGCGGGCCGATGGTGGACACTGGCGGCATGTCCTTTCCCGATGGCTTCTGGCTGGGGACGATGGCGTCCTCGGTCGGCGCCGAAGGGGCAGCGCCGACATCCGACTGGAGCGGCTGGGAGGAAGCGGGGCGAGCGCCGCGCTCGGCGGACGGGAACGGCTTCGTCACCCGAGCCGCGGATGACCTCGCGCTCCTCGCCTCGCACGGCATCCGCCGCCACCGGCTCACGCTCGAGTGGGCCAGGCTGGAGCCGACGCGAGGCGAGCATGACGTGCGCGAGGTGACGCGCTACCTCGAGGTGCTGCGCACGGCCCGCAGGCTCGGCGTGGAGGTCTGGGTGTGCCTCCACCACCTCTCGCTGCCCGGATGGTTCAGCGAAGACGAGCGCGGCTTCCTCGACGAGCGGATGGCTCGGAGGGTCTGGCCCGGTCACGTCGACTGGATAGCCGAGACCTTCGGCGATCTCGTCAGCGGCTGGATCCCGATGCACGAGCCCGTCACCTACGCCGCGCTCGCGTACGGGGAGGGGCTCGTCCCGCCGGGGCGGCGCGACGAGGACGACCACATGACGGTCGAGCGCGCCATCCGCGGCGCCAACCGCGAAGCGGCGCGGCTCCTGCACGATGGCAACGCACCGGTCGTCTGCGCCCACGGCGCCGGTGTCGACCCCGAGGAGCTGAAGCTCGATGCCGAGGTGTTCGACGCGATCGGTCTCGACCACGTCGCGGTCGACGACGGTTCCCTCCTCGTCGCGCTCAGGCGGCTCGCCGAAGACATCGGCGCCGACATCCCTCTCGCCATCACCGCATGCGGCGTCGGCACGAGCGACGAGGACGAGCGAGCCGGAAAGCTGGCCGCGTCACTCGC
>JBEEGB010000089.1:0-2548 GCA_041166585.1 Acidimicrobiaceae bacterium | reverse complement strand
CGGATGGCGACGGCCTCGTCGTCGCCGACGCTCACCACCCGGTCGAGCGTCGTCCAGCGGCCGCCCTTCATGCGTCGACCTTACGCAGGACCAGCGCCCCGTTGGTGCCGCCGAATGCGAACGCGTTCGTGACGACGGTCTGAACCTCCATCTCGCGCGCCTCGTTGCCGACGTAGTCGAGGTCCAGCTCGGGATCCGGGTTGTCGTAGTTGATCGTGGGGGAAACAACGCCGTCGCGCATCGCGAGCACCCCGGCGAGCACGTTCAGGGCGCCGGCGGCGCAGGTGGTGTGCCCCACCATCGACTTCGGCGAGGTGACCACGAGCTTGTTCGCGTGATCGCCGAACACCCGCTTGATCCCCGTGGTCTCAGAGATGTCACCGCTTGGCGTGCCCGTGCCGTGCGCGACGACATAGTCGACGTCGTCGGGTGTCAGGCCCGCCTCGCGCAGCGCACCCTGCATCGCGAGTACCGCGCCACCGCCATCGGGCGGCGGATCGGTCATCCGGTACGCGTTCAGGCTCGCGGTGTAGCCGGCGATCTCCGCCAGCGGTTCGGCGCCGCGCGCCCGCGCGGCCTCGAGCTCCTCGAGTACGAACACGACCGAACCCTCACCGATGACGAAGCCGGAGCGGTCGCGCTCGAACGGCCGTGAGCCGCCCTCCGGGTTGTCGTTGTACTCGGTCGTGAGCGCGCCGAGCAGCGCGAAGCCGAGCACGTCGAGCCAGCTCGTGAGGGCGTCGTAGCCGCCGGCCAGCATCATCGTGGCGTCGCCGTCCTGGATCCGGCGCACGGCTTCGCCGAGCGCGTGCACCGAGGCCGTGCAGGCGGTGCTGACCGAGATCATCGGGCCGCTTGCGCCCGCGAGCTGGGCGATCCGCGCCACGCCGGTCGTCTGGCTGATCTCGAGCGCCCGGGAAGGAGCAAAGCGGTACAGCTCAGCGCCCTCGCTCTGCTTGCGCACGTAGAGGACGTCGGAGAGCTCCTGCACGGTGGGCCGGTCGACGCTCGCTCCCATCGCGACGCCGGCCGCGGCGGGCTCGTGCGTGCCGGGCTCGACACCCGCGTCGGCCAGCGCTTCGGCGGCCGCCGCCACGCCAAAGCGCTCGGCGCGATGCAGGTAGTCGTTGGCGGGCGCCGCCGGAAGCTGCGACGCCGGGTCGAAGTCGTCGCACATGCCGCCGATCTTCACCGGGTAGCCGGCGGTGTCGAAGGTGGTGATCGGGCCCACGCCGCTGCGGCCGGCCTTCAACGAATCCCAGGTCTTCTCGGCGTCGTTGCCGACCGGGGTGACGGCGCCGATGCCCGTGATCACGACGCGGGCCACCGCTACTCCTCCTCCTCCGCCTGTGTGAGCATCTTCTGCAGGCGCTCGGTGGTGTCGAGGTCGGCCAGGTCCTCGGAGTCGATCAGTGCGCACATCACGTCCTCGCATTCGAGCACGGTCTCGCCGTCCACGGTCACCCGCCCGCCCAGCACGGCGGTCTCGTCGCCGAAGGAGCTGGTCTCGCCCTCCATCACGAGCACGTCACCCGGACGGATGTCGCGGTGCCAGGTGACGGAGCCGACCTGCAGCAGCGCGGCTCGCTTGCGGCGGTCCGTGGTGATCATGATCAGCCACGTGCCGGCCTGGCAGAACGCCTCGAGCACGAACGGCGGCGGCATGCGCAGCTCGCCGTCGACCTCCTCCCAGTAGTCCTCGCTGTAGGAGGTGACCTTCCGCGCTCGCACCGACTTGGCCGGCTCCCATTCCTCGACCCGGTCGATCAGGTGGAAGCGCACGAGCCGGCTAGCTGTCCTTGGTGTCCTTCGCCCACACGGTCAGGGCGTGCGCAAGCGCCAATCCCTCGGTGTGCGAGATGGACACATCGAGATCGCGCAGCCCATGGCTCTCGGCAAACGAGGCCACGGCACCGCCAAGCCGGATCGTGGGGCGTCCGCTGCGTTCGTTCACGACCTCGACGTCGGTCCAGCGCATGCGCTGGCTGATGCCCGTCCCGAACGCCTTGAGCACGGCCTCCTTCGCCGCGAAGCGCCCCGCCATGTGCTCGTAGCAGCGTCGCTTGCCGCGGCAGTACTCGAGTTCCTCCGGGGTGAACAACGAGCTTTGGCGATGTTCGTCGTCCTCCACCAGCCGTCGGAGCCGCTCGACTCCGACGGCATCGACGCCCACGCGCAGCCTCAGCTCAGCCTCCGGCGCCGTCGGCACGTGATTTGACCATCTCGGTCAGGTTCTGGACCGTGAACAGGGTCATGACCTCCTCTGCCTTCAGCGTGCCCGCGAGCTCCGAGGGGTCGGTCTGGGGCATGACTTTCTTGAGCTGCTCGGCGCCCTTCTCCGAGATGACCTCGTTATCGTCGCTGAACTCGTCGTCCGGAATCCCGCCCTGGATGTAGTCGCCGAGGTCGGATGCCTCGATCTTTACTCCGGTGCTCTTCTCAATCCTGAACAGGATGTCGAGCAGATCGATGGACTCCGCGCCCAGATCGTCCATCAGCGTCGACTCAGGCGTGACCTCGTCATCGTCCAGAGCGAGAGCTTCCGTTA
>JBEEGB010000088.1:0-8278 GCA_041166585.1 Acidimicrobiaceae bacterium | reverse complement strand
GACGTGGCGTGGTACTCGAACTGGCTCCCCGGCTCCCATTTCAGCCGCCACGCCGCGAAGGCCGCGACCCTGGCGTCGCGGTCCGCCCAGGACGGTGGCCCGAGGGGTGCCAGCGGGAACCCGCTCGTGTGCAGCAGCACCTGCTCCACGGTCACGACGTCCTTGCCCAACGTGCCGAACTCCGGGATGTGATCGACGACCTTGTCCTCGAGGTGCAGCGAGCCCTCGGCGAGCAGCTGCCAGATCGCGCTCGCGACGACGGGCTTGGTGGCGGAGTAGATGACGTACCGGCTGTCCTGGCCGGCGGTGGCGTCGCCCAACGTCACCTGCTCCTCGACCGTGCCGTCACGGGCGAGGGCGAGCTGGCAGGACGGGACGATCCCCTGGTCGACCTCCCGACGGGCTCGGGTGACCAGGGCATCGAAGGCCTCACGACGAACCATGGGATGATCCTCGCGCCGCGAAGGGGACCTCTGCTCATGGAACGACTCACCGGGCTCGACGCCAGCTTCCTCTACAACGAGACGCCGACGTTGCACATGCACACGCTCAAGTACTCGGTGCTCGACGTGTCGACCGTGCCCGGTGGTTACGACTTCGCCCGCTTCCAGCACGAGCTCGAGCGCAGGCTGCACCTGCTGCCGCCGTTCCGCCGCCGCATCGTCGAGGTGCCGGGCCGGATCAACCACCCGGTGTGGATCGAGGACCCCGGGTTCGACCTCCGCTTCCACGTCCGGCGCGTCTCGGTGCCGGCGCACGGTGGTGGGCGCGAGATGGACGAGGTGATCGCCGAGATCGCATCATCGCCGCTCGACCGGAACCGGCCGCTGTGGGAGATCTGGTTGCTCGAGGGGCTCTCGTCGGAGGTCGCCGGCGGCGGCACGGGCACCTACGTCGGCTTCCTCGCCAAGATCCACCACTCCGTGGCCGACGGCGTGGCCGCGGCGGCGCTGCTCGCCAACGTCATGGCCGACGGGCCTGACGACGTGGACCCGCCGCCCCCGATCGAGCCTTGGCGTCCCGAGGCGATGCCGTCGTGGTGGCAGCTGCTGCTCGACTCGATCCGCGACCTGCTCCGCAGTGCGGTCCACATGCCCGGGTTGCTCCGGCGAACGGTTCCAAGGATCCGCGCCGTCTCCCGTCACCGCAGAGAAGCAGACATCTCGCCGCCCCGTCCGATCCTCGACACGGCGCGGACACCCTTCAACGGCGCCCTCACGCCCCACCGCTCGTTCGCCACCGGCACCGTGCGCCTCGCCGACCTCAAGGAGGTCAAGGACGCGTTCGGCGCGACCGTCAACGACGTCGTGCTGGCCATGGTGGCGGGGTCGCTGCGAGCGTGGCTGGACAAGCGCGGACCGTTGCCGGACCGCGCGCTCGTCGCCGGCGTGCCCGTGTCGACCGACGACCCCGACGCAGTGCGCCGTCTCGGCGGCAACAAGGTGTCGAACATGTTCACGTCGCTCTGCACGGACATCGCCGATCCCGTCCAGCGCCTCGCCGCCATCCACGCGATCACCGCGGAGGCGAAGGTCGTGCACAACCTCCTCGGCGCCGACATGCTCGCCGACTGGAGCGAGTACACGCCGCCACGCCCGTACGCGTGGTTCATGCGTCAGTACGGCCGCTTCCGCCTCGCCGAACGGCACCGGCCACCGATCAACCTGGTGGTGTCGAACGTGCCGGGACCCCGCGAGCCGCTGTACGTCGCCGGCGCGCAGATGACGGGCATCTGGTCCGTGGGACCGATCCTCGAGGGCATCGGCCTGAACGTCACGGTGTGGAGCTACCGCGATGCGCTGAACGTGGGCGTCATCGCGTGCCGAGACCACATCGAGGACCCGCACGAGATCACCGACGGCATGGCCACCGCGCTCGCGGAGCTGCTCGTGCTCGCGCGTGAGGTACACGCTCTGTCTGACGGCGTGTCATAGAGTCGAGAGCCGTGCCGCAGATGCTCGCTGAACCCGCACAGCCAGAGACGGTTCAACCGCTCGACGGACCACCGCTCCCGATCGGGCGTCGCATCGTCCTGCGGGGCAGGGGCACCACGTTCGTCCGTGAGGTCGAAGGGCCGCCGGGTGCGCCGACGTTGCTCCTGTTGCACGGTTGGTTGGCCAGCGGGGGGCTGAACTGGTTCAGGACGTTCGACGCGCTCAGCGAGCACTTCCACATCGTTGCGCCCGACATGCGAGGCCACGGTCGCGGCATCCGCTCGTCGCGCCGGTTCCGTCTGGCTGACTGCGCGGACGACGCCGCCGCGATGCTCGATGTGATGGGCACGGGCCCGGTCATCGCCTGCGGCTTCTCGCTGGGCGGACCGGTGGCGCAGCTGCTCTGGAAGCGGCACCCGGACGTCGTCGATGGCCTGGTGCTGTGCTCGACCGCGCACACGTTGATGCCCGGCATGCGCGAGCAGTGGATCTTCGCGTCGATGATGGCGGCCGCCGCCGGCAGCACCCGCGTCGGTCAGATGGCCGCGTACGTGCCGATCCGTCAGGTGCGGAGCCGCTTCGGCGGCGGCTCGCCGGCACGACCCTCGACCCTGCGAGCGTGGGCGCGGGCCGAGATGGGCCGCCACAGCGCGCGCATGGTGATGGAAGCCGGCGTGGCCATGAGCAACTACAGCGCGCGGCGTTGGATCGGTCGCGTCGACGTCCCGACCGCGGTGCTCGTCACGACCAAGGACCGGGCCATCGCTCCGCTGGCGCAGCTGCACATGGCGCTGTCGATCCCCGGAGCCACCATCCACCGGGCCGACGACGGGCACCTCATCTGTGCCAAGCCCGAGTTCGCGCCGCCATTGCTGCGCGCCTGCCTCGACGTCGCCTCCAGGGTCGGGGCCCGTCCGGGCGTTGCCTGAGCCGTTCACGCCGAGCACGCCGACCGGTCCCCTGGCGGGGTTCAAGGTGGTGGAGCTGTCGAGCATCGGCCCCATCCCGTTCTGCGGACTCGTCCTCTCCGACATGGGCGCGGACATCGTGCGCGTCGACCGGACCGCCGCCGCGGTCGCCGCCGACCCGCAGCGCGCCGCCGGCAACGTGCTCGACCGGGGACGGCGCTCGATCGGCGTCGACCTCAAGCACCCATCGGGCCTCGCCGTGCTGCACCGCCTCGTCGAAGAAGCCGACGTGCTCATCGAGGGCTACCGGCCCGGGGTGGCCGAGCGGCTCGGGTTCGGCCCGGCGGCGTGCCGGGCCCGCAACCGGCGCCTCGTCTACGGCCGACTGACCGGCTGGGGTCAGTCCGGCCCGCTGTCCGACCGGGCCGGCCACGACATCGACTACATCGCGCTGGCCGGCGCGCTCTGCGCGATGGGAAGGGCCGGCCAGCCGCCGACTCCACCGTTGAACATCGTCGGCGACTTCGGCGGGGGAGGGCTCCTGCTCGCGTACGGCATCACCTGCGCGCTGCTCGAGGCGGCGCGAAGCGGCGAAGGTCAGGTGGTCGACACCGCGATGGTCGACGGCACCGCGCTGCTCATGGCGCCGTTCTTCGCGGCGCGGCAGATCGGCTTCTGGGGCGAGCGCGGCACCAACCTGCTCGACAGCGGCGCGCCCTACTACGACGTCTACGAGTGCGCGGACGGCGGATGGGTCGCCGTCGGTGCGATCGAGCCGCAGTTCTACGCCGAGCTGCTCGACGGACTCGATCTCGACGCGGGTGCCGTCCCTGACCGTGACGATCAAGCTCGATGGGACGAGCTGCGAGCCGTCTTCGCGGCCCGCTTCCGATCGCGCTCCCGTGATGAGTGGGCGGAGCACTTCGCGCCCCGCGACGCCTGCGTTGCTCCGGTGCTCGGTCTCGACGAGGCGCCCGTCCACCCGCACAACGAGGCCCGCGCCACGTTCCTCGACGTGGACGGCGTCCACCAACCGGCCCCTGCACCGCGGTTCGAGCGCACTCCCGGAGCCATCGCTCGCCCCCCTTGCTACGCGGGGCAGCACACGGACGAGATCCTCGACGAGCTCGGCATCTCACCCGAGGAGATCGGCGGCCTCCGCGTCGACGGCGCCGTCGCCTGACGCGTACGGGTCACAGAGCTTGCACGGCTCGAGAGAGTCAGCCTCGCCGACATGACGGACGCCCGCCTTGCCGGTGACCACGACACAGTCCGGACGATGGGCCATGGTGCCCTTGGCCGTCGCGACGAGCGCTCGATCGGGAGCAGGCCCGCTGCCGTTCGTGTTCGCGGCCGCGGCCGCGGCGCGGTCGGCGCCCGCCTGCTGCCGCACGGTCTCCTCCAGCCGGGCGATGGCCTCGATCATCGCGGCGGACTGACCGCGGCCTTCCTTCACGAGCTCGGTGATCCAGTGCGCGAAGTAGAAGAACGAGCCGATGAACACGAGTCCGAGACCGAACAGGCCGCCGGACACCAGGTACGGGATCTGCTCGTAGAGGTTCGGTGTGTGTGCGGCGCCATACCAGCCGATGAGGACGAGTGCGAGGCCGAGCGGGGCGATGATGCCGCCGAGGATCATCAGCGTCCGCTCCCCGAGGTTGAGCGTGCCCCCGCCGACGCGCAGGCTCTTCACGCCGTCGGCGAGGCGTTGGAACCGGCGCGCGTTCGCGCCCGGCTCGACCGGTGCTTCGACCGGTGGCTCGACCGGTGCCTCGACCGGTGCCTCGACCGGTGCCTCGGTCACTGGGTGGGCTTGCAGCTGCGACGTGCGCCGGGCCATCACGGAGACCCCCCTGTCGGCGGTGTGGTGCGGTCGAGGCCCTCAGGGCAAGACGACGTGGCCTCCGACAGCACGTTGTCGGCGAGCCGACCGGAGCCGAACCACGAGATGCTTCCCAGGAGGGCGAGGGCGAAGAGGCTGACGACCGCGGCCAGCGGACCGCCATTGACGTCGATCGGCAGGATGTCACCGACCGAGGACCCGCCGCCACCCCCCGAGCCGGGTGTGCCGAGCGAGGGAGTGGCGGTGCTGAAGCCGTTGCGCCCGGTGGAGCCGCCTGTCGATCCAGAGGTGCCGGTGCCGAGACCAGAGGTCGGGAGGGACGAGAAGGCCGAGGCCTCGAACGCTGGCGACGCCACGGCCTTCACGGCACCCGACGCGATGGCGAAGGCGACGACGTCCTTCTCCTTCAGCAGGTTGAAGAGCGCCTGGGGCGAGGAGTTGAGCGGGACGCCGGGGATGAGGCTGTCGGCGGGCAGCGAGCTCGCCGGCACCGCCCCGATGAGCTGCGAGAGGACCGGCTGCGTCCTGCCGTCGTAGTCGACCTCGATGAGCAGGCCGTTGGCCAGCCGAGTGACCTGGCCGCCGTCCTTGGTCTCGATCGGCGCCAGGAGCTGGATCTTGATGCCCGACGCCTTCAGCAGGTCGTTGAGCGAGCCCTGCGCGCCGACGGTCGTGGTGATCAGCTGGCTGAGCGCGTCCGCCGCTGGCGCGACACCCCCGGTCACGGGGTCGACCACGCCACCGAGCGGGCCGGTGATGGGATCGAGCGGTGTCGTCGTCGGCGTCGCGCCCGGGGTTGTCTTCGGGGGCACGAGGTGGATGCCCGAGCTGTCGATGATCGCGTCGCGACCGGCGAACTTCACGCCGGTGACCGTGGTGGTGCCGTCGCTGGCGGCTTCGGTGCCGTTGCTGTTGCCGACGAGGTCGGTGACGATCGACCCGATCTGCAAGACGCCGAAGAGCATGTTGACGTCGGTCTCCTCGACCCGGATCCGGCTGACGACCTGGCCCTCTTCGAGGGCGGTGCGCGACGTCACCGTGATCGTCCCGGTCTTCATGAACGACGGCAGGTCGGCGCCGTTGTACTGCGTGACCGCCTCCGATGCCGTGTCGGTCGTCGTGGTGTGGGCGCTGGCCGTCGCGATCACCTGGTCGGCCGTCGTCGGCCCGCCAGGGAAGAACGACTGCGCCCGCACCGGGTAGGGCGGGATCGGTGTCTGGGCGCCGCCCACGGCCAGCAGCGTCCCGAGGTCGGCGACGGCGGAGCCGGGGTAGGCGAGGCTCGCGAGCGCGTAGCCCGACGGGCCCGTGCTCTGCGTGGCCTGCGACTCGGGGAGGCCGACCTCGAACAGCGGCGAGCCCACGGGCAGCAGGCCTGGGCTGTCGTAGCTGAGGACGAAGCCGTTGCCGCGGGAGTTGAGCTCGTAGCCGCCGAACTGCGAGGCGAGGTCGGTGCCGCTGCCGCTGCCGGCGGTGCTCTGGGCCCGGGCCGCGCCGTTGGCGGCCATGCCCACGAGCACGGCGACCAAGCCGAGCAGCGCGAGTCGCCGCCGCGGCGAGTGGCGCTCACGCGGGTGCACTGGACACCTCCTTCACCGGCGCGGCGGGCGCGGCCGGCCTGGCCGCCGGCGCGGGCGCCGCCGGACGGGATGCGCCGCGAAGGCCGTCCAACCGGCTGTAGAGCACACCGGCGATGCCGTTGGGCTGCTTGCCGAGCGCGACGGCCGCGACGGCGACGATCGCGAACACGAGGCCGGCCTGGTCGGGGTACTCGCTCTGCACGAACGGGAGCATCGCGAAGAGGGCGCCGCCGATGAACGCGCCGGACACGGTCGTGACGCCGCCGACGACGGCGAAGAGCAACAGGATGATGTTGAAGATCGGCTCGAACTGGATGGTGTTGGCGAGGCTGTTGAGCCCGCCGAACAAGGCTCCCGCCACGCCGGCGATGAACGCGGAGAGGGCGAACACCACGAGCTTGGTGTTGTTCACGTTGAGCCCGAGCGTCGCGCAGGCGGCCTGGCTGTCGCGCAACGCGGCGAGCCGGCGCCCGAACGGTCCGCGCTTGAGCACCAGCACGACCACCGCGACGAGTGCGAACGTGACGCCGCACAGCACGAAGAACGCCTCGTTGCTCTGCGCGTTGATGCCGAACAGGTGCAGCCGGCCGACGTCGACGCTTCCCTCGCCGAACACGCGCGGGTTCTCCAGCACGAGGTCGCGCGCGACCGTGGCGAAGCCGAACGTCACGAGGGCGAGGTACAACCCCTGCAGCCGGAGCGCGGGCAGCGCGACGAGCACGCCGAGAGGCACAGCGGCGAGGCCCGCCACGAGCATGCCGAGCAGGCTGTTGCCGCCGAACGTGCTGCCCATGGCCCACGCACCGATGGCCATGAAGACGTATTGGCACAGGGAGATCTGGCCGCTGAACCCGGTGAGCAGCACCAGCGAGAGCAGGAGCAGCGCGTAGATCATCCCTCTGGTCAGGTCGGTCATGCGGTCGGCCGGAGCGACGCGCGACACGAGGACCACGAGGCCGACGAACACCGCGGCGCGTGCGAGCGACGACGTCAACCCCGGCACCCGCGGCGTCTGGCGTCCCACCACCCGACCGACGCTGAGCTTGGCCGCCGGCACCAGCAGCAGCGCACCGAACAGGAAGATGCCCGGGATGGCGTTGCGCACCGACTGCCACACCTGGTCGGGTGGGAGCGCGAACAGCGCGAAGTTCTTCGCGATGCCGAGCGCGATCGCACCGGCGAAGGTGAGCGGCAAGCTCTTCAGCTTGCCGACGACCGCTGCGCCGTAGGCGCCGGCCACGAAGAAGGTGAGCACGATCGGGTCGAGGTTGGTGCCGCTGGCGAGGAGGATGCCCGCGAGGGCGGCGAGCACCGAGCCGAGCATCCAGCTGTAGCGCGCGATGGCCACCGGCTGTGCTCCGTTGAGCGCGGCCAGCGTGGGATTGTCCACGACAGCGCGCATCGCGGTGCCGGTCCGGCTGCCGAACAGGAGGAACCGCAGGAGCACCGCGACCGTGACCGCGAGGACCAGCGCGAGCACGTTGTCGTACGTCGGGTTGGCGGGACCGATCTTCAGGTTGTGGTTCTCGCCGAGCAGCTTCGGGAGCGTCGCCGCGTCGCTGGCCGGGTAGAGCTTCTGGGCCACGCCGATCAGCAAGACCGTCAGCGCGATCGTGACGACGACGGCCGTCTGCACCGGTGCATCCCGGAACGATCGCATGACCCGCTCGATGAGAAGCCCGACGAGGGGTGCGAACACGAAGAGCGTGATGAAGATGGCGATCGGCACCGGCCAGCTCAGCTGCTGCGAGAACGTGTAGAAGACGTACGCGGAGATCATCCCGACCGCGCCGTGGGCGAAGTTGAAGACGCCCGTCGTCGCGTAGGTGAGCACCAACCCGCTGGCGGCGATGGCGAACACGCAGCCCTCGGCGATGCCGATGACGGTGAAGTTGAAGAAGTCACCGGCATCGCTCGCCTGCAGGAAGGAGTACGCCAGCGCGAGCGACAGCGCGGCGATGGCCGGCAGCGCGGCGTCGAGACGGGCGCGCCTGTCCTCGGGCAGCGACCGCT
>JBEEGB010000087.1:0-4325 GCA_041166585.1 Acidimicrobiaceae bacterium | reverse complement strand
CAGGCGCCATCATCGCGATCGCCGGTCTCGTCAACCTGCTCTCCTCGCTCACCCCGCCGTTGCGCGACCGGCTCGAGATCCTCCGCGACTTCGTGCCGGTGACGGTGAACGAGACCGCCTCGGCGCTTGTCGCGGCCGCCGGCATCGGGCTGCTCCTGCTCGCCAGGGGCGTACGTCGAGGACAGCGCCACGCATGGATGCTGGCGGTGGGGCTCACCGGTCTGACCGCTGTGCTCCACGTCGTCAAAGGTCTCGACATCGAGGAGACGATCGCCGCCTTGGTGATCCTCGCCTACCTCGTGAGGAAGCGACGGGACTTCACCGTCGCGGCCGACGTCCCGTCGGTGAACCGGGCGCTGCTCACGCTCGCCGGCGGTGGCGTGGCCGTGGTGCTGATCGGCACCATCACCGCACTGTGGATCCCCGATCGCAGCGGCATGCCGGTCGGCCGGGCGATCGCCGCGGTGGGAGAGCGGCTGGTCGGCGTCGACTCCATCTCGATCCCGTCCCGCCGCGACCGCTTCCTCACGCCGTCGCTCGCGGGTGCTGGGCTCGCGCTCGGGCTCATGGCGGGGTGGCTCGTGTTCCGGCCCGTCACCCGCGGCCGCCGCGGTTCGGACCGCGATCTGGCCCGAGCCCGTGAGGTGGTCGCGGCCCATGGCGGCGACACGCTCGCCTACTTCGCGTTGCGCGACGACAAGCAGCACTTCTTCTGGCAGGGGTCACTCGTCACCTATGCCGTGCACAACGGCGTGTGCCTGGTGTCGCCCGACCCGATCGGTCCGGCGGCGGAGCAGGCGGGCGCGTGGCGAGCCTTCCGCGACTTCGCGGACGCGCACGGCTGGTCGGTCGCGGTGATGGCCGCGGGGGAGGAGTGGCTGCCGACCTACCACGCGAGCGGCATGCGTGATCTCTACGTCGGCGACGAAGCGATCGTCGATGTCAGCCGCTTCAGCCTCGAAGGCGGTCGCAACAAGGGCCTGCGCCAGGCCGTCAACCGCATCGCCAAGTACGGCTACTCGCTCGAGCTCTTCGATCCCGCGCACCTCGATCCGAAGCTGGAGGCGAAGCTGCGCGGCCTGATGACCGAGAGCCGCAGGGGCGAGCTCGAGCGTGGGTTCTCGATGACCCTTGGCCGCGTGTTCTCGTCAGATGACGCCGGGCTGCTGCTGGCCGTGTGCTTCGGCGCCGATGGCGAGCCGGCCGCGTTCTGCCAGTACGTCCCTGCCCCTGACATCAACGGCTACTCGCTCGACCTCATGCGCCGGTCGGAGACCGACGAGCACCCGAACGGCCTCACCGACTTCGTGGTGGTCCGCACGATCGAGCACCTCCGTGATCGCGGCATGCATGGCCTGGGCCTGAACTTCGCGGTGATGCGCTCGGTGCTGGCTTGCGAGGACGGCGACCGCGGGATCGGGTCGCGCCTGCACCGGCTCGTGCTCGGCTGGCTCAGCGAGTCGATGCAGATCGAGTCGTTGTGGAAGTACAACGCGAAGTTCGACCCCGACTGGCGACCGCGCTACGCGGTGTACGACGCTGCCGGGAGCTTCCTGCCCTCCGCCATCGCCGTGGCCAAGGCCGAGTCGTTCTGGGAGCTCCCCTTGATCGGACGCTTCTTCGAGCCCGACGCGCCGGATGCTCCTGACGCATCAGGCGACGTGGCCGTCACCACCGGCCATCCCGTCTCGTCTTGACGCCTCGGTACCGGCGCGACGCCGTCGTGCTCAGCCTCGCGGTCGGTGTGTTCGGGATCTCGTTCGGCGTGCTGGCCGGCGCGACAGGCCTCGGCGTCGCGAAGACGTGTGCCATGTCGTTGCTGGTGTTCACCGGCGGATCGCAGTTCGCCGCGGTGGGCGTCATCCAAGCTGGAGGGTCGACGGGTACCGCGCTGGGCTCTGCCCTGCTGCTCGCGGCGCGCCACACGGCGTACGGCGTGACGCTCGCGCCGCTGCTTCGAGACGTCCCGTTCGCCCGTCGACTCCTCGCCGCCCACGTCGTGCTCGACGAGAGCACGGCCATGGCGACCGCTCAACCCGACCCCGCCGATGCCGCCGGCGCGTTCTGGATCACCGGTGTCGCGGTGTTCGTCTTCTGGAACCTCGGCACGCTCCTCGGTGCGGTGGCGGGCTCGTCGATCGGGGACCCCTCCAGCTACGGCCTCGACGCGGCGTTTCCCGCGGGGTTCATCGCCCTCGTGGCCCCGCACCTGCGCCGGCGACCAGGACAGGTGGCGGCCGCGGTGGGGGCGCTGCTCGCGCTGGCCCTCACGCCGCTCACCCCTCCCGGCGTCCCGATCGTCGTGGCGGCGGTGGCCGTGCTGCCGGCCGCGCTCTTCACGAGCCCGGAGGAACCGGGATGACGTGGTGGGCGATCCTCGTGCTCGCGGCCGGCGCCTACGGCTTCAAGGCGCTCGGGCTCATCGTGCTCGGCCCGCGCGCTGCTGGAGGCACCTCGCTGCGCCTCGCCGCGCTGCTCCCCGCCGCCCTGCTGCCCGCGCTCGTGGCGGTGCAGACCTTCGGCGCCGGCCGCTCGCTCGTCCTCGACGCGAGAGCCGCCGGCCTCGTCGCTGCCGGCATCGCGGTGTGGCGCCGCGCCCCGTTCATCGTGGTGGTGCTCCTCGCGGCGAGCGTCACCGCCGCCCTCCGCGCGATCAGCTAGTCGGGCCCGAACTACAACAGGCGTTGCATGACGACGACGTCGAGCCAGCGGCCGAACTTGCGGCCGACCTCCCGCTCGGTGCCGACCACGGAGAAGCCCGCGCCCTGGTGGAGGGCGATCGACGCCTCATGGCCACCGACGATGCGACCCATGACGGCGTGGAACCCGTGGTGGGTGGCGAGCGTGAGCAGCTCGCCCAGCAGCGCCTTCCCCACGCCCCGCCCTTGCTGATCGCGACGCACGTACACCGAGTCCTCGACCGTCGTGCGGTACGCGGGGCGCTCCTTGTACGGAGACAGCGAAGCGAAGCCGGTCACCTCGTCTCCGTCGACGGCGACGACGACGGCGTGCGCCCCCGACCGGGCCGTCAGCCAACCCTGCTGCTCGCTCAGCGACCGGGGCACGAGGTCGAAGGTCACCGTCGACTCGGCGACCTCGAGGTTGTAGATCGACCGGATCGCCTCTGCGTCTTCGATCGTCGCCAGCCGCACCTGCACGCGGCAGAGGTTACGGCCCGCCCCTCGATGGGTCAGACGATGGCGCGTGCGCGACGCGTGCTCCGCGCCGGTACGTCGTGGTGCTCGGGCTTGGGCTCGAGGATGGCCAGCGCGCCGGTGAGCGCTTCGAGCCGCGCCCACGATGCGACGTCCTCGTCCTCGGTCAGGAAGATGAGCTGCGGCGTCCCGGCCGCGTCGCCGAGCATCTCGAGCAGTGCGGGCTTCATCCCGGGGTGGAGTCCGACGAGCGGGTCGTCGAGGATGAGCGGGAAGCTCTCGCCGTCCTTGCCGAAGCTGCGCATCTCGTTCAGGCGCCCGATCAGCACGCGGGCCAGATCGGTTGTGCGGTCGTTGTCGAGCGCCGGCGCGGTGGACGACATCGTGCTCAGCGCGGTCACGTCGCAGCGAACCCGAGCGGCAGCCTGGATCTCTTCATGGTGTTCGAGGGCCCAGACCATGGCGACGTCGCCGGCGATGGCCTTCCACTCGAACGCGGCATCGCGGTGGGCCGCGGCGGCGGCCATGATGCGCTTGCGGGCCTGGTCGTCGGAGAGCAGGCCGTTCACCCGTTGCAGGTGGAAGCCGAGGTAGCTGTGGGCGCCGGCTTCGGCGAGGGCTTCGGACTCCGACTCGGCGGCGCGCTGCATGCGGCTGCGGAACACCACCGAGACGAGCACGGTCACCGAGGCGACGAGCAGCAGCGGCAGCGCGAACACCTTGCTCATGAACGACACGGGCAGGGCGAGACCGGCGGCGGCGAGGGCGAGGACGATGCTCTTGCGCCGGAAGCCCTCATGACGGTCCTGCGCCGACTGGAACACCTGGTGGCGCTGCTCGACCTTCTCGATCACCGCCGCGTCCTCGGGGACCGAGCCCGTCGCGTCGGCTTCGCCCTGCAGCACCTCGTCGGACGCCCGGAGCGCCTCGGCTGCCGCCCAGAGGCGGTCCTGGTCCTGCTCGGCGAGCTGGCGGATGAGCTTGTCGCCCTGGCTCCGGGTGTTGAGGTCGGTGTGGGCCAGGCGCAGCCGCCCCCTGGCGTGGCGAGGGTCGAGCCCAGCGTGCTCGAGCAGGTCGATCTTGCCGTTCGCGCCCGTGTACTCGCTGCTCACGTCCGAGGCGGTGTTCACGTCGACCACCCGATGGCGCCCGCCTTCCGGCCGGAACACC
>JBEEGB010000086.1:0-10251 GCA_041166585.1 Acidimicrobiaceae bacterium | reverse complement strand
CTTCAACAACTCGCTCCTCCACGCGGGAAACACCGTCGAGCAGCAGGTGCAAGTCTTAGCCACGCTCGGTCGACGCGGCCGTGCGGGTACGACGCTGATGAGGCGACTGCTGGAAGACCTCAGCGAGGGCTACCTCCCGACTGAGAGCGAGCTCGAGGACCTCTTCCTCGACGTGTGCCGGTCGGAGGGGATCGAGGAGCCCGAGCGCCAAGTGACGTTTGGCATCGAGAGGCCCGATGGACGAGTCGACTGCTACTTCCGTCGAGCCCAGCTCGTCGTCGAGCTCGACAGCCGGTGGCACGACACCCCGGAGAACCGAGAGGCGGACGGCTGGCGCGACCTCCAGTTCGCGGCGCTCGGGATCCAGGTCATACGCATCCGGTGGCGCCATCTCGTCCAGGAGCCAGAACGAGTCATCGCGCTCCTCGAGCAGGCGCTCAAGGCGCGCGCCGCCGCTTGAACTTCGGAGCCAACGTTGCGCAATTCGCAACGTACCCATCCAACATTCGAATTAGCGGGCGTGGAAGGTCGCGTGGCCGGGGCCGGACTCCAGGAAGGAGCGGACGCCGGTCTTTGCGTCTTCGGTGGTGAAGACCTCGACGAAGAGCTGCTGCTCGAGGTCGAGTCCCCCGTTCAGGGTGATGTCGAGGCCTCGGTCGATCGCCCGCTTCGCCATCGCCTGCGCGAGCACGGCGCCCTTGGCCAGCTCGGCCGCCTTCGCCAGGGCCCGCTCGTGCAGCTCGGCGTGGGGCACCACCTCGTCCACGAGCCCGATGCGCAGCGCCTCCTCCGCTCCCACCTGACGTCCGGTGAAGATCAGGTCCTTCGCCCGCGCCGGTCCGATGAGGCGAGCGAGCCGCTGCGTCCCGCCGCCGCCCGGGATGATGCCGAGGAGGATCTCGGGCTGGCCGAGCTTGGCCCGGTCCGCCACGATGCGGAAGTCGCAGGCGAGTGCGAGCTCGCACCCGCCGCCGAGCGCGAACCCCGACACTGCGGCGATCGTCGCCCTCGGGATGTCGGCGACGGCTCCGAGCGTCCGGAGGAACTGGCCGCCCACCTCGCGGGCCTCGTCGGGTCCGCCGAACTCGCTGATGTCCGCTCCAGCGGCGAACAGCTTGTCGCCGCCGGTGAAGACCACGGCGCCTGGCGGGTCGTCGGTGAGCATCTGCGCCGCGGCCTCGAGCTGGCGCAGCAGCTCGGTCGAGAGCGCGTTCACCTTCGGGTTGTCGAGGCGGACCAGCGCGACCCCGTCGTCGTGTCGCTCGACCTGCACCAAGGTGGGAACGCGCTCGTTCATGCGCGGCGCAAACTACTGGCCCAACGCGTCGACGAGCGCATCTGTCGCGGTCCACGGATCGACCTCACGGGCCAGCACCGCGGCCGCGGCGGCATCGAACGCCTCGCCCCGGTACGCGTCCTGCACCCGCGCCGCCAGCCGCTCGACCAGGATCGACCGCAGCTCCTCCCCCGCCCGCCGCGCTCGCTTGGCCTCGAGCCGGCCGTCGGCTTCGAGCCACGCGCGGTGCGAGCAGATCGCTTCGAGCACCTGGTCCGTCCCCTCCCCCTTCGACGCGACCGCGGGCACGATCGGCGGCCGCCACGCGCCGCCGCCGTCCTCGGCCGACAGGTCGAGCATGTGCTGGAGGTCACGGCTGGCCTCCTCGACTCCGGGCCGATCCGCCTTGTTGATCACGAAGACGTCCGCCACCTCGAGCAGCCCGGCCTTCGCGGCCTGCACCGCGTCGCCCCAACCCGGGTTGATCACCACGACCGTGGTGTCGGCCGCGCCCGCCACCTCCACCTCGACCTGCCCGACGCCCACCGTCTCCACCACCACCCATGTGAACCCGATGGCGTCCAGCACCCGCACGGCCTGCGGCGTCGCCAGCGCCAGCCCGCCGAGGTGCCCCCGCGTTGCCATCGAGCGGATGTAGACGCCGGCATCGAGCGCGTGCTCCTGCATGCGCACCCGGTCGCCCAGGATGGCGCCGCCGGTGAACGGAGACGACGGATCCACCGCGAGCACCGCGACCTCATCGCCAGCAGCACGGAGCGCCGCGACCAGCCGGGTCGACAGCGTGGACTTCCCCGCGCCCGGTGCGCCCGTCAGACCGATCGTGTACGCGTCACCGCCCAGCGGGTGGGCGAGCCGCCCGACCTCACGTGCGTCGTCGCCACCTCGCTCGACCATGGACAGCATCCGGGCCAGCGCGGCGCGATCGCCCGATCGGGCGGCGTCCAGCAGGTCGGCAACAGGACGGTCGGCGCGCAGAGGCGGCTGAACCTACAGCGCGAGGGGTGTGCCCTCGAACTCGGTGTCACCGGCGTTGAGCACCTCGGTGACGCCCTCGACCCTGTCCTTCAGGATGCGCTCGATCCCTGCCTTGAGCGTGACGGTCGATGCCGGGCAGCTCACGCAGGCCCCCGTCAGCTCGACGGTCACCACGCCGGTCGCCTCGTCCACGTCGCGCAGCTCGATGTCGCCGCCGTCAGCCTGGATCGCAGGGCGGATCGCCTGGATCGTCTGCTCGACCTTCTCGCGCACAATGGCTCCTGCTCAGGGGTTCGGGACGACGATTGTCGCCGCCAGCAAGGGACGAAACAACCTCAGCGGCTCGCGTGTTCCCAAACGACCCCTCTCATGGCTGGCGCCGGGGTCCCGGGCCTGGGATCGTAGGGCCGTGGTCATCGCGCACCAGGGCGGCTGGGACGAGCTCCTGCTCGTCGCGCTCCCGGTCGGGCTCTTCGCGGTGCTGCTGTTCGTGGCCAACCGCAAGGCGCAGTCCCAGCTCGAGGCCGAGGAGACCGTCGTCGACGTCGACGACGAGGCCAGCGACAAGCAGTAGCGGGCCGGATCACTCATGGAGCGACGGGGGATGTTGAGCGTCGACGAGCTGCGGACGGACGTCGAGTCCGGCGCCATCGACACCGTGCTCATCGCCTGCGCGGACATGCAGGGCCGGCTCCAAGGCAAGCGCCTCCACGCCCACTACTTCGTCGACGAGGTCCTCGACCACGGCACCGAAGCGTGCAACTACCTCCTCGCGATCGACGTCGACATGATGACGGTGCCCGGCTACGCGATGGCGTCGTGGGATCGCGGCTATGGCGACTTCGTCCTCGTTCCCGACGTCAGCACGTTGCGCCGCATCCCGTGGCACGAAGGCACCGCGCTCGTCCTCGCCGACGTCCTCTGGGAGGACGGGTCGCCGGTGGCTCCCTCGCCTCGTCAGGTGCTGCGGCGCCAGATCGACCGGCTGGCTGAGCGAGGTTGGAAGGCGATGGTCGGCACGGAGCTCGAGTTCATCGCCGTGCGCAACAGCTACGAGGACGCGTGGAACGGTGCGTACCGAAACCTCGAGCCGGCGAACCAGTACAACGCCGACTACTCCCTCGTGGCAACCGCGAGGATCGAGCCGCTGCTGCGCCGCATCCGCAACTCCATGGCCGGAGCCGGCATGGTCGTGGAATCGGCCAAGGGCGAGTGCAACCTCGGTCAGCACGAGATCACGTTCCGCTACGACGAGGCGCTCGTCACCTGCGACAACCACGCGCTGTACAAGACCGGAGCCAAGGAGATCGCCGCGCAAGAAGGGTCGGCGATCACCTTCATGGCCAAGCTGAACGAGCGCGAGGGCAGCTCGTGCCACATCCACCTCAGCCTGCGCGACGAGGCCGACCGACCCGTGATGGCAGGCGACCGCGACGGCTTCTCGCCGGTGATGGAGCACTTCCTCGCGGGACAGCTGGCGCGGCTGCGCGAGCTCAGCCTCTTCCTCGCTCCGAACATCAACTCGTACAAGCGCTATCAGCCCGGAACCTTCGCGCCCACTGCCGCGCGGTGGGGTCGCGACAACCGCACCTGCGCGCTCCGCGTCGTAGGCCACGGCCAGTCGCTGCGGTTCGAGCACCGAGTCCCCGGTGCGGACGTGAACCCCTACCTCGCCGTCGCCGCGCTCATCGCCGCCGGCCTCCACGGCATCGACGAGCGGCTGCCGCTCGAGCCGCCCTGCGAGACAAACGCGTACGTCGGTGGAGGCCCGTCGGTGCCCACGACGCTCCGCGAGGCGGGAGCGCTGTGGCGGGAGAGCACGTTCGCCCGCGAGGCGTTTGGCGACGAGGTGGTCGATCACTACGCCAACATGGCGGACGTGGAGCTGAACGCGTTCGATGCTGCGGTGACCGACTGGGAGCGCTACCGCGGGTTCGAGCGCCTGTGACCGAGCGCGCCGGGAGACTCGAGGGCAAGGTCGCGGTGATCACCGGGGCCGGCAGCGGCATCGGCCTTGCCACCGCGCGCCGCTTCGCCGAGGAGGGTGCCCACGTCGTGTGCGCCGACGTCGATGCCTCGTCCGGCACCGCGGCCGCCGAGGAGGTCGGCGGGATCTTCGTCCTCGTGGACGTGACGTCCGAGTCCGACGTCGAGGCGATGTTCGCCACAGCCGCCGAGACCTTTGGCGGGGTCGACGTCTCGTTCCACAACGCAGGCATCTCGCCGACGGACGACGACTCGATCCTCGACACCCCGCTCGACGTGTGGCGGCGGGTGCAGGAGGTCAACCTCACGTCGGTGTACCTGTGCTGCCGGCACGTGATCCCTCACCTGCAGGCGCGGGGCGGTGGCTCGATCATCAACACCGCGTCGTTCGTCGCGGTCATGGGTGCCGCGACGTCACAGGTCTCCTACACGGCCTCGAAGGGTGGCGTCCTCGCGATGTCGCGCGAGCTCGGCGTGCAGTTCGCGCGCGAGCGCATCCGCGTGAACGCGCTGTGCCCCGGGCCGGTGAACACTCCCATGTTGCAAGAGCTCTTCGCGAAGGATCCTGAGCGAGCGGCCCGCCGCCTGGTCCACATCCCGATGGGTCGCTTCGCCGAGGCGACGGAGATCGCAGCTGCCGCTGCCTTCCTCGCCAGCGACGACGCGTCGTTCATCACCGCGTCCACGTTCCTCGTCGACGGCGGCATCTCCGGCGCGTACGTCACACCACTGTGACGACATCTCGTCCGGTCATCGGCATCACCGCCTACCAGGAGCAATCGCGATTCGGCGTGTGGGACGTGCCGGCAGTGCTCATCCCGGCCGACTACAGCTGCAAGGTCGAGGCCGCCGGCGCGATCCCCGTCGTGCTCCCACCACTCGTGCACCCTGACGTGTTGGCTCGGCTCGACGGCCTCCTGCTGTCCGGCGGGGCCGACATCGAACCGGCGCGCTACGGCGCTCCGGCCCACGAAGCCACGACCGGCACTCGCCCCGACCGTGACGACGCGGAGCTCGCGCTCCTCGAAGAGGCACTCGAGCGCGACGTGCCCGTGCTGGCGATCTGCCGCGGCATGCAGCTGCTCGCGGTGGCCGCAGGCGGGTCGCTGCACCAGCACCTCCCCGACGTCGTCGGCAACGATGACCACCGGCCGCAGCTCGGCACCTATGGCCACCACGACGTGCGCTTCGAGCCCGGCACCAAGGCGCACGCGTTGCTCGGCGCGCGCGTCGACGTCAACACACACCACCACCAGGGCGTGGCCGAGGCCGGGAAGATGCGGGCGAGCGGGTGGGCCGGCGACGGTGTCATCGAGGCGATCGAGCACCCGGACCGCACGTTCGTGCTGGGCGTGCAATGGCATCCAGAGGTGCTCGCCGACCTCCGGCTCTTCGAAGCGCTCGCTGCGGCAGCGGGCTCGACTCGCTGACGCGCGTCAGCCGCGCTCGACGTCGGCGCCGAGCGCTTGGAGCTTCGCGACGAAGTCCTCGTAGCCCCGGTCGATGTGCTCGGCGCCGTGCACGACCGTCTCGCCCTCCGCGCCCAGGCCTGCGACCACCAACGCCGCGCCCGCCCGGATGTCGGGCGCTCGCACCGGAGCGCCGGACAGCTGCGGGAGCCCGCGCACGACCGCGTGATGGGCGTCGGTGCGGATGTCAGCGCCCATCCTGCTGAGCTCGTCGAGGTAGCGGAACCGGCCTGAGAAGAGGTTCTCGGTGACGATGCCGACGCCGTCCGCCACCGCGAGCATCGCGACGAACAGCGGCAGGTAGTCGGTCGCGATGCCCGGGTAGGGCAGCGTGGCGACGTCCGTGGCGCGCAGCCGGTCGGGAGCCATCGCCCAGAGCCCCTCGTTTGACGGTGAGATGCGCATGCCCATCTCGCTCAGCTTCTCGATGAGCATGTCCATGTGGTCGGCGCGCGCGCCTTCGAGCGTGATCTCGCCGCCTGCGATCCCAAGTGCAGCGAGGAACGTCGCCGCCTCGATGCGATCGGGCACGACGGCGTGCTCGACTGGCTGCAGCTCGTCGACCCCCTCGATGGTGATCGTGGACGAGCCGGCGCCGAGCACCTGCGCGCCCATCCGGTTCAGGAACGAGGCGAGGTCGGCGATCTCCGGTTCGCGAGCGGCGTTGTCGATGATCGTGACGCCCTTGGCGAGGACGGCGGCCATGAGCGCGTTCTCGGTGGCGCCCACGCTCGGGTACTCGAGCAGCAGGTTGGTGCCCACGAGACCGTCGGCGCGTCCCTCGACGAAGCCATGAGCCTGTTCGAACGTGGCACCGAGCTGCTCGAGCGCCTTCAGGTGCATGTCGATGGGTCGGGGGCCGAAGTCGTCGCCGCCTGGCAGCGCGACCCGCGCCCTCCCCACCCGAGCGAGCAGGGGGCCGAGAACCACGATCGACGCGCGCATGCGCTCGACGAGCTCGTAGGGCGCCTCGGGCACGATCTCGGCCGGACGGTCGATCGTGACGTCGTGTCCGCTCCGCTCGACGGACATGCCCATCGACCGAAGCAGGTCGCTCATGCCCTCGACGTCGGCGATGGCAGGGACGTTGTGAAGCACGAACCGGCCCTCGGCCAGCACCGTCGCCGCCATCAGCTTCAAAACGGAGTTCTTGGCCCCGCCGATCGCCACCGTCCCCCGCAGGGGCTCACCGGCGCGCACGATGATCGTCTCCACCCTCCAAGTATCGTCCAGCCGCTCGCATGCCCAGGATCGTCACCACCCACGCAGTCGACGACGACCGGCTCACGCTGTTGCGCACGCCGCGCTCAGACCTCGTGCTGGAGCGAGCGGACGGTCCCGATCGGTTCACGGCCGTGGGCGGGCCGTTCTCGCACTACGAGCGGACGCTCACGGTCGAGCCGGACGGGCGGGTCACCGAGACCATCGACTTCCGTCTGGCGGTGCCGTTCTGGTGGATCCTGTTCGTGCTGCCCTTCCGTTGGGGGCTCCGCCACCGGCGGGACGGCGGACAGCCGTGGTGGGCGCCACCCGAGGCGCTCGATGCCAGAGCCGCCACGGTGCTCGGGCTGCTCTGCAGCATCGCCATCGTGGAGGGCTACCTCGGCACGCTCCTGACCCAGACGATGACCTACGCGGCGCGCGAGTTCGGAGCGTCCCGGGGCACCCAGGGCACGACCCTCGCCGCGGTCAGGGTCGGCGTCCTCGTGACGTTCGCCGCCGCGGCGCTGGCCGACCGTCGAGGCCGGCGACCGGTGCTCGTCGGCACGCTCGCCATCGGCTGCGTGCTCGCCGCCGCCGGCGCGCTCGCCCCGAACCTCCTGTGGCTCG
Organism: Acidimicrobiaceae bacterium; assembly: GCA_041166585.1. Taxonomy (GTDB): domain Bacteria; phylum Actinomycetota; class Acidimicrobiia; order Acidimicrobiales; family JACDCH01; genus JBEEGB01. The sequence continues at coordinate 2,694 of JBEEGB010000086.1, read as the reverse complement.
GCAGCAGCCAGGCGCTTTCGCGGGGTTGCGCCGGTGCCGCGGGACTCCTCATCGCCATCATCTCCGCCGAGGAGATGCCCAAGGGCGCGCGGGCGTACGCGTACAGCCTGATCGCGCTGACCACGTCTCTCGGCGCCGGGATGTGCTTGTGGGTGCTGCCCGTCGCGGATGTCAGCACCCGTTCATGGCGGCTCGTGTACCTCGTGCCGCTGCTCGGCTTGCTCGTCGTGTACGTGGTTGGTCGACGCCTGCCGGAGAGCCGCCGCTTCGTTCGCGAGCACGCCTCCGAGTCATCACCACGAAGGGCACTCGCGAGCCGCAGGCAACGGCTCATGCTCCTCGCCGCCGCGGGGTTCCTCCTCGCGCTGTTCGCGGCACCTGCGTTCGAGCTGCAGAACGACTTCCTGCGGAGGGACCGGGGCTTCTCCGCGGCGCGCATCAGCTTGTTCACGTTGCTCACGAGCACGCCTGCCGCGCTCGGCATCGTCTTCGGTGGACGAGTTGCGGACGTGCGAGGACGGCGGCTGCTCGGCGCGGTCGCGATCGCGGGCGGGACGATCGCGACGGTGCTCATGTTCGCCGTCGCGGGATGGCCGATGTGGGCCTGGGCGGTGATCGGGTCCGTCATCGGTGCTTCGGCTGTGCCGATCATCGGCGTCTACCGCGCCGAGCTCTTCCCCACCGGCCTGCGCGGTCGCGCCGCGGGAACCATCGATCTCGTGGCGTTGTGCGGCAGCGCGCTCGGCCTCGTCCTCGCTGGCACGCTCGCTGACCGCTGGGGCGGCTTCGCCGGACCGATCGCGCTGCTCGCGGCCGGTCCTCTCGTCGTCGCCGCGCTCGTCCTCGTCGCGTTTCCCGAAACCGCCCGCCGTTCGCTCGAAGAGCTCAACCCCGAAGACGAGCTCCAAGCGTCCGCAGCCAGTCCCGCACCGTCTCCGCCACCACCTGGTCGTGCTTCTTGAAGTCGTGGCCGCCACCCTCGATCCACACGTGGGTCACCGGACCAGGGATGGCTGCGGTGTGCCGGGTCAGCTCATCGGGTGACCCGAACGGATCCTTGGTGCCGCTCACGAACAGGCACGGGACCTCGATGTTGGGCAGGTGCTCGATCCGAAGGTTGTCGGGCTTGCCCGGCGGGTGGAGGGGATAGCTGATGAGCACGAGACCCGCGGCGGGCAACCCGTCCGCCACGGCCATGGAGCAGATGCGACCGCCCATCGACCGGCCGCCGAGGACGAGACGGTCCGCTCGGATCTTCGCCCTGCGAACGAGCGCGCCGGCTTCCTCCCGGACGCACTCCAACAGCACCGGTGCCCGGTCGGGCGCGCGCCGGCCCGCTCGGCGGTAGGGGAAGTCGATGCGCTCCACCGGAAGGGGCGCGACCGCCTGCTCGATGGCGAGCAGCGCGGCATGGTTCCTGTCGCTGCCCGCCCCCGGGGCGAGCAGCAGCGCCCCTGGTGTGCTCATGAGCCGATGAGGATGCGGCGCGCCTCGGTGAGGTCGGCGATGCGCTCGGCGGCGTCTTCCGTTTCGCCGCCGTGATCCGGATGCGCGGAACGCAACAGCTCACGGAAGCGACGCTGCACGTCCTTGCGGTTGGGCTCCTTGCTGTGGCCCTTGGCTTTGAAGCCCAGCAGCTCCAGTGCCCAGTGGCGGGGATCGGCGAACGCCGCCGCCGACCAGGCCTGCGCGCCGGTCTTGCCCGACAGGTGCGCGATGAGCGACGGACCCACCGGGCCCCGCCACAGGAGTCCCTTGCGCACGACGTCGAAGACACGGGGGCGGACGCTCAACGGGAGCTGGCCGGCGGCGTAGATGGCCGCGAGCGTCATCTGGAGCGGCGAGCCGTTGCCGTCGAAGTCGAACTCGAACGACTCGTCCCCGCCGAGCAGGCGACCGACCGTGCGGGCCAGGCCGTGGTGATCGGCCTGGAAGCGGTGGCGGATCCGCGGTTGCACGATCCGCTGGCCGTGCTCGAGCTGGCCGAGCAGCCGCCGGACGGCGTCGTGGTCCTCGTGATCGAGCTCTTCCGCGCCGACCGCGACGATGCCGCCGAGCAGCACCGGTCCGAACCCGGGCGGCGGGTCGAGCGGGAGGTTCTGGCGGCCGAGTGCGAGTCGCCGGGTCGGCGAGAAGCTCCGGTTGTGGAACACCTCGATCTCCGCCAGCAGCACCCCTCGACGATACAACTGCCCCCACCTCGCCCCAATCTTGGATGCGAGGGCTCGGGCCGCCCTACACGTACTGGCGGAGCGTGGTGCGAAGGGTCGTCGCGGCGTCGATGATGGCATCGTCGTCGGCGTCGCCCTCCAGGGCCTCCCGGAGCTCGGTGGCCTGGGTGACGATGTCCTTCCAGGTCGGCGGGGCGAAGCCGTAGGGCAGGGGCAAGCCCTCCGCGAGCCTCGCTCCATCGACCAGCGCGAGCACGCCTTCGTGGTCGGTCGCGTCGTGCATCAGCTTGTCGGCGGCCACGAAGAGGTCGGACAGCACGTCCTGCGGATCGAGGCCCTCCTCCGCCAGCCTGTCCTCGGCTTCGACCTCGAGCTCGTCGTCGGGCACCGGGAGCTGGTCGGGGAACTCGATCGCGTCGACCAACGCGTCGACCCGCACCTCGTCGTGCTCGAACACCACGAGGTTGCCGTCGCCGTCGAAGGCGTGCTCGATCGTCGCGGCGTCGAGTGCGGCCACGAGCTC